>JAZKYB010000114.1:0-2307 GCA_045611905.1 Acutalibacteraceae bacterium
CCTGGAAACAGGTCTTGGCGGTCGGCTTGATGCAACAAATGTGCTTACAAATGTGCTAATAAGTGTTATCACAAAAATCGGACTTGATCACACTGCCGTTTTGGGTGATACGATTGAGCAAATCACCGCCGAAAAGTGCGGAATTATTAAAAATGCTCCCGTTGTGACAAGCTTTAATCAGGCAGAGAAAGCAAAGGACGTTTTGAAAGAATATTGCTCCATCGCCCCCGAAAAATCACAACTTAAAATTATAAAAAGTGATATTATGGGCAACACCTATATATATAAGGGTGTAAAATACGAAACTTCACTTGTTGGTAAACACCAAATTGAAAATTCGTTAATTGTAATTGAAACGGTTAAAAATTGTGGTCTTGATATAGCAGATAAAATTGTGCAAAAGTCACTTGGTGAAACATATTTTCCCGCACGACTTGAAGTGATAAGCCAAAAACCGCTTGTTGTGTTGGATGGCGCTCACAACCCTGATGGCGCAGAGGCGTTAGCGCAGTTTTTAAAGCAGTTTGACGGTAAAGTTACCGCAATAATTGGCATGATGCGTGATAAAGATGTTGACATGGTTTTAAAAACCGCACTACCTTATATATATAAGGTGGTGGCGGTCGAGGTTGAAAATATGCCACGCAGCATTACCGCAAATGAGCTTTGTGACAAAATAACCAATTATACAAATTGCGAAATTGCCGACAGTTATGATGAAGCATTAGAAATTTTAAAAGATGAAGATGCAATTTTTGTTTTCGGTTCACTTTATTTAGCATCTCAAATTCGCGAAAAATTAAAAAAATTTTTTAAAAACTAAATATGACAAATTTTTCAAAGACAAGCCCTTAAAATATAAAAGGACTTGTCTTATTTTTTATTTAGGAGTGAAATTATGTCGGTTGAAATTAACGTGACGGGCGAGGTTGTAACTGCCTATTTGTCGGGCGAACTTGACCACCACGCCGCAAAGGAAATTCGTGAAAGTATTGATGCTGCAATAGAACTTAATATGCCAACCCTTGTGGTGCTCGATTTTAAAGGCGTAACCTTTATGGACAGTTCGGGCATAGGGCTTGTAATGGGACGCTACCGCATTTTGCAAAAAACAGGGGCAGATTTGCACATCACCGGTACACCGCCTAATATATATAAGGTGTTTCGGCTTTCGGGAATTGAAAAATTAGCAAAACTTGAAGGAAGGGTATAATATGTTAAAAAATAAATTTACAATGGTTGTTTTATCACGTTCGGCAAATGAAAGCTTTGTAAGGGCAACCGTTTCGGCTTTTGCTTTGCAACTTGACCCCACTTTAGAAGAAATAAGCGATATTAAAACAGCGGTAAGCGAAGCGGTGACAAACTGTATTGTTCACGCTTATAAAGAAAAAGATGGCAACATTTACATAACGGGCGAAATATTGGATGATAATACGCTTAAAATAAAAATTCGTGACAAAGGTTGCGGTATTGAAAACATAAGCAAGGCGATGGAGCCGCTTTATACAACTGTTGGCGGCGAACGTGCAGGGCTTGGCTTTGCTGTTATGCAAAGCTTTATGGATGGCATTAAGGTTAAATCAATTGTTAATAAAGGCACAACTATTTATTTAACCAAAAAAATAAATAAGCGTTTCAGCGTGAATGGTTGAGGCGGTTGTTTCTCGTGAAGAATTTATAAAAAACAATTTTGGGCTTGTGCATTCAATTTGTCGCCGCTTTACAGGGCGGGGAATTGAATATGATGATTTGTATCAAGCAGGTTGTATAGGACTTGTAAAAGCGGTGGATGCATTTGATGAAAGCAAGGGCTTTGCTTTTTCAACCTATGCTGTGCCGGTAATTATGGGCGAGGTGCGTCGACTTTTTCGTGATGGTGGCGCAGTTAAGGTTTCCCGAAGCGTAAAAGAATTAAACCTTAAAATTTTAAAAGCAAATGAAGTGTTAAATCAAAAATTAAATCGTGAACCAACTGTTAATGAAATAAGCGAATATCTAACCGTTTCGCCTGAAGCGATTACCGAAGCGATATGTGCCAGTCAAGCAACGGTTTCGTTAACAGTGGAAAACGACAGCAAAATTATTGAAACCGATTTACCTGTAATTGACCATCAAGAAGAAATAAATAATAGGGTTTTAATTGAAAGCGCTGTCAAAGAATTAACCGAAAACGAAAGGTTAATTTTGAAATATCGGTATTATGATTTGTTAACGCAAAGCAATGTTGCAAAGGTTTTAAATATGAGTCAGGTACAGGTTTCTCGTGCCGAAAAGCGAATACTTGCTAAAATGCGACATATAATA
>JAZKYB010000115.1:0-6672 GCA_045611905.1 Acutalibacteraceae bacterium
ATCAAAAACAAATTTTAAATGATAAAGAACGCTTGACAAACTAAAGGTTTGGCGTTATAATTTTCTTGCAATTAGGGAGCTGGATGAAACTCTGGCTGAGAGGATGCCCGCCGACAAAACGGCTATGGCTTCGACCGATTACCTGATGCCGATAATGCGGACGTAGGGAAATACAGCACGTGTATTGCCGCAGGTTAAATTGCCTGCGGCTTTTTGTTTTGGCCAAAGCAAAGTGTTAACTTTTAAAACTTGTATTTCGGAACTGATTGCAAAAAGAAAACAAGGAGAAATTAAAATGAAAGAAAATGTAAAAAAACCGATTTTTCGGTTAACTGTCAGCGCGGTCTTCATTGCGCTTTCCACCGTGCTTAGCATGATTAAAATTTACGAACCACCACTTGGCGGCGGCGTAACCCTTTTTAGTATGTTGCCAATTATTATGCTTTCCTGTATGTTTGGCATAAGGTGGGGACTTGGCATTTCGTTTGTTTACGGTGTTGTGCAAATGATGTTAAGTTTTGCCGAGGTTTGCAGCTGGGGACTTACCCCTTGGGTATTGGTTGCAACCTTTGTGTTTGACTATGTTTTGGCGTATTTTGTGCTTGGCTTTGCGGGTGCTTTTAAAAAGCTTGGCTATCTTGGTATAATTATCGGCACAGCGTTTGTGCTTTTATTAAGATTTTTGTGCCATTTCGCAACGGGTGTCTTTATTTTCGATATTTGGTGCGAATGGGATAATGTATGGATTTATTCGCTTTGTTATAACGGCGGATATATGTTGCCTGAACTTATACTTACAACCGTGGGTGCAGCAGTTATTTTCCGTTTGCCGCAAACAAAACGCCTTATGAATTAAAAAAATAAAAATCCGCCTTGTGCGGATTTTTTGCTTTTGGGGCAAATTTTTATTGACATTTTAAAAGGTTTTGGGTATAATTCTAAACTGTAAGGTTATGTATAAGGGAAATTCCCGCTTATATAACAATCATTGTTCAGTTAAGGAGGGTTCAAGTTGAAGAGAACATATCAACCGAAAAAGCTTCATCGTAAGAAAGAGCACGGTTTCTTAAAGAGAATGGCAACTGCTAACGGTCGCAAAGTTTTGGCACGTCGCAGAGCAAAAGGAAGAAAGAAATTGACATACTAAAAGCCACATTATTAGTGGCTTTTCCTTTTTTATTATGAGAATAAATAAGTTAAAGGAAAACCGTGATTTTCGCCGCGCTTATAACCGTGGCAAAAGTTTTGTTACACCGGCGTTTGTGGTTTATGTAAATAAAAACCGCGAACAAACGGTGCGACTTGGTATTACGGTCGGCAAAAAGATTGGCAAGGCGGTTAAACGCAACCGTGCAAAGCGCGTTATAACTGCCGCATTTCGTGTTTTGTTACCCCGTGTTGCCGACGGGTATGATTTTGTAATTGTTGCAAGAACAAGAATTTTGAATTTAAAAAGCACCGATGTACTTGTATTACTTGAAAAGGCACTCCACGCCGCCGGTGCATTAAAAGAAGAAAATGAAACGATTACTGATATTTCTAATTAAGTTTTATCAAAAAAACATTTCTCCGCTAAAAATTGGTTGTTGCCGTTTCACACCTACATGCTCTCAATATGGTATTGAGGCAATCTCTACTCACGGCGCATTTAAGGGCACGGCCCTGACGTTTTGGAGAATTTTAAGATGCAACCCATTTTGTAAGGGCGGGTATGACCCTGTTCCAAAAAAGAAACATTGAATTTAAAAATTACCATTTTTAGAATGGACGGTGTATAAATGCAAGCACTATTTAACATTATAAACATACCTTTTTCGTATGTTTTGAAGTTTATTTCTGACGTTTTCGGCGGCAATTTTGCTGTTGCGGTATTTGTATTCACATTACTTATTAACTTGGCTTTTATTCCGCTTACAATCAAAAGCCAAAAGTCTGCTGTGCAACAACTTCGCATTAAGCCAAAGCTTGACGCGTTAAAAGAAAAATACGGCGATGACAAACAAAAATACAGCATGGCAATGCAAGAACTTTATCAAAAAGAGGGCGTTTCCATGTCGGGCGGCTGCCTTCCTATGATTCTTCGTCTTGTTATTATGATGAGTATTTATTGGATGATAATGCAACCCTTAACCTATCTTTTGGATGTTGATTCTGCAACAATCAGCGATGCAGTCGCAGCATTGAAAGAACTTGGCGAAAAGGTTGTGGACGGCAGAAGCGAACTTCAAATTTTGGGCGCTGTAAATTCGGGCAAAATTAACTTCCCCGAAATCGCCGATGCCGCCAAAAATATGAGCTTTAGCTTTTTGGGTATTGACCTTACCGCAACTCCCAAATTCAATATTGATATTTTCAATAACTTTAACCGCACTTGGATTATGCCATTATTGGCATTTGCAGCACAAATGCTTTCAAGTGTTATGTCTTCTGCTATGCAGAAAAAACAAAACCCCGATGCCCCAAGCATGATGGGTATGATGCTTACAATGCCTTTGATTTCATTATTCATCGGTTTTGGTTTCCCCTGCGGTGTAACATTCTATTGGGCATGTTCATCACTTATCGGTGGTGTTATTCAAATTTTAGTTCAACAATATTACGGACCTCATAAGCTTTTGTCCAAAGAACGCGCAAAACAACTTGCAAAGCAATGTGATTTTGAAGAAACACAAATTAAAAAGTTTGGACAAATTGAAGAATAATATAGGAGGAAATTCCCTTGATTAAAGAAGCAATGGGCTTTGGCGATACTATCGACGAAGCCAGAGAAGATGCTGCTTTAAAGTTGGGCGCAGCAGAAGATGCCGATGTTCAATTTGAAGTGGTTACTTTCCCCAAGAAAAAGACACTTGGTCTTTTTGGCGGAAACAAGGCAGAGGTTAGGGCATTTATTGAATTGCCTGACATAAAACCTAAAAAAGAAAAGAAAAAAGCCGAAAAGGTAAAAACAACTAAGCCCGCAGCCGAAAAAGCAAAAAGTGCTGAAGTTAAGAAAGCTGATGCGGTTAAAGAATATGGCGAAGCAGTTGATATTAGCGAATTGCCTGCCGATTCACGCCCTGTAAAAGCAGTTGAATTTTTAAAACCAATTTTAGAAAATCTTGGTTGCGAAAATGTTACATTTAAGGTTGCACAACGTGAAAATGCAGCTTTAATTGACCTTCAAGGTGAAGGTCTTGGCGCAATTATCGGTCATCGTGGCGAAACACTTGATGCTTTGCAATTTTTAGCAGGTCTTGCTGCAAATAACGGTGGCGGATATTATAAGGTTTCTCTTAATATTGGCAACTATCGTGAAAAGCGTGAAGACACTTTAACAAATCTTGCAAAGCGTATTGCACAGCAGGTTTTAAAAACCGGCAAGTGCAGAACACTTGAACCAATGAACCCTTATGAACGCCGCATTATTCACACCGCTGTTCAAGCAATCGAAGGTGTGACAAGTGCATCTTTTGACGAAGGTATCAACCGCCGTGTTGTCATCGGATTAGAGGGTAGCGAATTAAAACCCTTAAGAAGTCGTGACAACCACCGTGGTGGCAGAAGAGATGACCGCCGCCGCAGAGGTGGTAGCCGCCCAAGCAATAAGGTTGAAGTTGCCCCAAATCGTGAACCCAAAAAGGATAGCGACATTCCGCTTTACGGAAAAATCAACTAAATATTTTTTTGACCGGCAACTTTTTGTTTGTCGGTCTTTTTTAACCGTTATGCCAATTTTCAAATTGACAGTTTAAGGAAAATGGTATATAATAACTTTGTAGTTTTGATTTGAATTTAAATTTTACGGGCATAATTATTTTGTGAATTAAAAGTGATGGGAGGGAATTTGATGGAGAAATTTGTGATTTCCGGCGGTAACCGCTTGTGCGGTGAAGTCAGGATAAGCGGTGCTAAAAATGCCGCAGTCGCAATTCTTCCGGCAGTTTTACTTGCTGACAGTCCTTCAATTATTGAAAATCTTCCTAACATTTCTGATGTAACAAACATTTTGCAAGTTTTATCAATACTTGGTGCTAAAGTTAGGTTTATAAATAAATCCACTGTTGAAATTGACCCCAGAAATGTAAATTCTTTTGTTGTTTCACCCCAAATGGCCGAAGGTATGCGTGCTTCAAGTTATTTTTTGGGCGCATTGCTTGGCAGAATGAAAAAAGCACGTGTTGCGCCTCCCGGTGGTTGCAATTTTGGTGTTCGCCCAATTGACCAACATATTAAGGGTTTTGAAATGCTTGGCGCAGAGGTTGCTTACGAAAAGGGTATGGTTGATGCCAGGGCGGACGAGCTTCGCGGCAGCAGTGTTTATTTGGATGTTGTGTCGGTTGGCGCCACTATAAATATAATGCTTGCAGCAGCAAAGGCAACAGGTCTTACTGTTATCGAAAATGCCGCACGCGAACCACACATTGTTGATTTGGCAAACTATTTGAACTCTATGGGTGCAAATATAATGGGTGCCGGCACAAGTGTGATTAAAATTCGTGGTGTTGAAAGTTTAAGGGGCACAACTTACAGCATAATTCCCGACCAAATCGAAGCCGGCACATATATGGCGGCAGCGGTTGCAACACAGGGCGATGTGCTTATAAATAACGTTACACCCAAGCATTTGGAATCAATCATTGCAAAGCTTCGCGAAACCGGTGCTGTTATAACCGAATTTGATGAATCAGTGCGTGTTACGATGGACCATCGCCCAAGAAAATGCAATGTTAAAACAATGCCGCACCCGGGTTTCCCAACCGATATGCAACCTCAAATAGCAACCGTTTTAGCTATTGCTGAAGGGACAAGCATTGTGACCGAAGGCGTTTGGGATAATCGTTTCAGATATATTGAACAACTTACCTTAATGGGTGCTGATGCACAGGTTGACGGTAAAACCGCCGTTATTACAGGGGTTGAAAAGCTTGTTGCTGCCCCCGTTAAAGCGGTTGACTTGCGTGCAGGTGCGGCAATGCTTATTGCAGGCCTTGTAGCGGAGGGTGAAACCGTTATTGAAGAAATTGAACGCATTGACCGCGGATATGAAGATGTGGTTGAAAAACTTACAAATCTTGGTGCGGATATAAAGCGTGTTTACACACCTGACGGTGTTGAAATTTTAAAACAAGCATAGTTCACAGGTCAACTGCGGTTGGCCTGTTTATCTTATTAAAGGGTGGTGATTTTTTGTCAATAATTTGTCCTCTTTTCAGCAGTTCAAGTGGTAACTGTACATACATCGGCTTTGAAAATAAAGGCATTTTGGTGGATGCAGGTGCATCATTTAAAGGTATTTGTGAAAATTTAAATGCTGTTGGCGGCAATATTGATGAGATTTCCGCCGTTTTCATAACACACGAGCATGACGACCATATTAAAGGTCTTAAAACCCTTTTAAATAAAACAAATGCAATGCTTTATGCTTCTGAAAAAACCCTTAATGCGTTAGCGTTGTATGATAAAATACCTAAAAAAACACAGGTTTGTGTTTTAGAAAAAACGGAATTAGAGGTTAACGGTATTATTGCATCACGCTTTGCCACAAGCCACGACTGTGATGGCTCAAGCGGATATAAGTTTTTAATGCCTGACCAAAAAAGTATTGCGGTTTGTACTGACAGCGGTGTTGTAACCGATGAAATGCGAAAGGCGGTTTTTGGGTGCAATGCGGTGCTGCTTGAATCTAATCACGACCTTGATATGCTTAAAAAAGGTCCTTATCCACCCCACCTTAAAGTGCGAATTTTATCTGATAAAGGTCACCTTTCAAACAATGCCTGTGCGGCTGAACTTCCGGCACTTTTAAACGGTGGTACAACAAGGTTTATTTTGGGACATTTAAGTCAGCATAACAACACACCAATGCTTGCAAAAGCCACGGCAGAAGCGACACTTATAAAGCTTGGCGCACAAAATAATAAAGATTATATCTTAACGGTTGCAAAGCCCAAAATAAGTGGGGTGACGGTTATATGATAAAGGTTACAGTAATTGCACTTGGCCGTCTTAAAGAAAAATATTTAAGGGAAGCCACCGCCGAATATGAAAAGCGACTTTCACGCTATTGCCAATTGGATATTGTGGAAATTGAACCGTTGCGGTTACCCGAAAAACCATCAATAGCTGAGATTGAAAATGCTCTTCAAAAAGAAGCTGAGCTTATTTTGAAAAAAATCCCAAAAAATAGTGAAGTTTTTGCGCTTTGTGTTGAGGGGAAACAACTTTCAAGCGAAAACTTTGCCAAAAAGGTTTCTAATTTGTCGCAGCAGGGAAAAAACATAACCTTTATAATCGGCAGTTCTTATGGTTTGAGCGAGGATGTAAAGCGTATTTCAAGCACACGGCTTTCATTGTCGGAAATGACCTTTCCGCACCAGCTTTTCAGGGTAATGATGCTCGAACAGGTCTACCGTGCCTTTAAAATTAACGAAGGTTCGACCTATCACAAATAATATATAATATATTGTCAAAAAATGCTTGACCTTTTTATGTGTGTATGGTATAATGCTATTACCTCTGAAAAGGTCTTTTTTTTTGCAATAAAGACCGGTTTGAAAGGGCTTTCAACATATCGTGTGGTGCTTTTCATACACCTCAAAATATGGTGTATGACACGGTTGTAAAAAGGCCTCGACCGAGGGAGGCGTATACTTTTACAATCGTTTGAGTAAAAGCAAAAAATATTTCCGT
>JAZKYB010000116.1:0-14936 GCA_045611905.1 Acutalibacteraceae bacterium
TATAACCATCAAGGCAAACGATAGCAGCAGCTAATGCTTTTTCACTTCCACCGTTAACAAATACCTTATTACCTTTAACTATAATATGATAGTTGTTGGGATTGGTAATTTCATAAACGCCGTCGCGATTTGCATTTCCAATAACAATTTCGTATTCTGTATCGGTTTCGGTATCTAAATTAGCTGTACCGATATATTCTTTTAACAAGTTGGCATTCTTTTGGGTAAAGTTAGCATCGTTAGAAGGGATAACAATTTTGTAATCCTTGCTTGAATTTATTGCAAATTCACTATCAAAATCGAAGGATAAACGCTTAGTCTTTACCAAATCTATTAAGGTAAGATTACCATCACGGTTGGTGTCTGCCCTATCTTCAGAATCAAAGAAATTAAGAGCGTCAAGGAAATACTTCCTTGCAATAACGACATCATCCGAAGTTGTTAACGAGTCAAAATTAAGGTCACCGATAACAAGAGGCGTTTCAGCCAACTCATATTGTGCATAAAGGGTTAAATTTCGAGCTGCGTTTGTGGTGAAGGTGTTATAGCTGAAAGGATTTTTACGGGTTTGATCGGTATACCAAACAACCGCCTTATTATCAACATTATCCTCATCATTTGCAAGATATGGGCTAGCAGGCAACTTGCCATCCCTATAAATTTCAATACTATGCTCGGAATCCATAATTATTTCAGCGCTTATCGGGGCTATTTTTGTTACTTTGATATTATCAAAGTTGATTATTCCACAATCATTTTCAGAGGAATAAATCAAAATAGTTAAAACATTACCTTCAGTAATTGTGATATTGTTTGGAATCAAAACGGTCGTTTTAAAGGTTTGCCATTTAGTCGATACAGGAGTTGCCGATGTAATTCTCATAATCTCGGTCTTAAAATCCGTTGTTCCGACATAATTATATTCTTGATCAACCAATTGCCAAATTTGTCTTGTTGCACTTGCAAGATAAATAGCAACATCTTTATTCGTATTTGCTTCTTTTTCAACAAAATAATCAAACTCGATTTCATAGGTAGCGTTTGTAACAGGGGTAATTACCGATGTGGAGTCTTTTGTATCACTTGCAGTGCTATAATTAGAACCTAAAACGATTTGGTGCCAGGATGCCCGACTTTTTTCAAGTCTTAAAACGCTCTTTTGAATAGCACCCGGGGTTGTGGGGTCGATGGCAGGTAAAACATCACCTGTGTAGCTATACCAGTCACCGTTCCATGTGGGGTCTCCTTGATAAAGCGAACCATTATCATAGTTACTGTCTGTTAGCAGCTCATCATTAACAGAAACTTTTTCGGTGGCGGAACCCACCAATGAACTTTTTAGATTATCAATATAAATAGCTGCCCCCAAACCACCGCCTGTAATTTTAAGCAAAAGCTTATCCCCGTTGGTGAAATCTATACCATCCGGAACAGTTATGGTCGCTTTATAATTTCTAACCCAAGTATCTGTTTCAATATTGGTGTTTTTTTCAAATTCTAATAATTGTTTTTCAAAAGAAAGTGGTTGCTTGGGCGTACTGCCATAACCGCTTGCATTACCAATTGCAAAATAAAGTTTAAGCGAGCTATCAATAGTTCCGGTAGCATAATAGTCAAACTGAATGTTGTATGTAACGCCCTCTCTGGCAGTAATAGCATAACTTGGAACTTTTGATACACTGGTATCACAATCAGCGCCAAAAACGATATAGCCAAGAGAACCGCTTTGGGTATATTTAAGTGCTTTGTTTGATCTATTAAGCGGATCAAGGGCCGGGTAAACGTCTAACATTGAGTCGTTGAATCCCCATCTATCAGTACGATAACGCGAGGTTTCATACGAGTTGTAAGAAAGAGGTATTTCTTTACCTATAAGAATATTGTCACCATCTACCTTTTCGCCTGTTACAAATTCTTTATAAGTGTCATGTATGTTAACTGTAATATCATCAACTAAAACAGAAGCAAAATCGGTGTTACTGTGACTTTCAACGCTTGTACTATCATTGGTTGAAAGTATGATAATTGGAAAATCCTGACCATTTGATTCATACACGGCAGAAATTGTTATGTAAGGATCATTGGTTGTCGTTATGTCTTCACCTATACTAACATATTTAAAGGTTGTTGCCTTCATTGCGGCATTATTTAGGTTAAGATCGCTTCCTGTAAGGACTGTTCTTCCGCAACTTGCAAGATAGAATTTCATTGTTTGACCATCGGTTTTTTCAACCTTATAGGATATGCTAATTGTGTATTTATTTCCTGCATCACCCACAAATCTTTCCTTTGTAGATGGGTCATAAATACTTAAAGCAGGGTTATCCTTATAGTTGACATTTCTTCCTGTGTCATAAGTGAGGCGAACTGCCTTGTTACCATTCGTTTCGGTTACAAGTTGTGTGTGACTGGATCTACTACCATCACAAGCTAAGTTTGACGCACTATAGAATATTTCATTAGATGGGTTTAAATAGTCTTCTTCAAAATCAAGTTTAAAGTTACTGCTCGCAGCATTTGCTGCAAGCGCAAAACCGGGAACAAATGATGCTAATAGCGAAATTATGCAGAGAAATGCAATAACACTGTTTTTAAAACGATTTAAAAATTGCTTTTTCATTTTATTCTCCCTTTCTAATGCCAATATCTACCAAGTAAAAACTTTGTCATTTTATATTAAAATGGCTTGCAGTATATGCCATATAAAGCCAACCATTTATATACCGGTGGAAACAATTTCACTTTCAATATTTATAGTGAAATAGCGCTCAAAATATTACGCGCTATGTAAACAGCAAGAAAATATGAAGAACACATCGTTCAAATAAAAATTACATCACATGCGACTGCACAGATTTTAAGTTTAATAACTAAAATACCATACTTATTAAAACAATTATATCGCAGCACAAAAACAATGTCAATAAACCTCACATAAAAAATTGGACACATCATAGGTTAAAACCCTAAAATGATGTGTCCAACTGTTATTTGTTCGATTTTTAGTAATGGGTTAATTTATGAGGTCTTTAAAAACCGCATAAATCCTTACTTATTAAGTGCTTCGTTAACTGCAACTGCTTAAAGCTTAAGACATACCAACCATTGGGTTGTTACCAGCACCGATAAACATATTATAATGTGTTCGTGTGTATTTATAAGCGCCTTTAATTTAATTGTTTGCTTTTTTCTTTCCCACACAGCAGGTGCAAATAAGCCCAATAAGTGATGAGAATAACATTACAAGCAAAATAGAAGCATTGCTATAATCACCTGTTTGAGGTGGTGTGTAAATGTCTTCAGGCACAGTTGTTAAAGTATAAATACTAAAATGTTCTGTTTCAAAAAATGCAAAATTATTTTTTATCGTTACATCGTATTTTGTTTTATTACCATTAGCATCCACATAGTAAACAACTAGTTCTTTATCCTTATATTCGTTTTTAATGGGGAGTCTAACCTTGAATTTTCCGTTTTTCAATTCGGTTATGTAATCATCTAAAGAACCTGAATGAAGCTTTATATCAAATATTTCACCGTCTTTTATTTCAAGCACACCACAAATTCTCTCGTGCTCTTCACCATGTGTTATCTTTTCAACCTTTATAACGGTATCTAACGGCACTTCGGAAGAATCGGTCGAAGCCGAAACATCGGTTGAAACATCCACACTTTCATAAGTTGGAACTGATAATTTTGCGTCATCCTTAATTATCACGAAGGAATAGAGTTCTTCTTTACCGGTCACTGACAAATTAAAGAGATAATCGCCAACTGCCTCTTTAAGAAATTCGTTGCTGTACGCACCGCCGTTATACTCGTTTATAATATCATCTCTTGGATATTCAAGGGATCTGATATCCTGCTCTTTTAATAGTATGGCAAAAGAAAGTTCAGATATTAAATTAAGGTCCTGCTCGCTTGGCTCTTTGGCCTCTTCGGTTGCAAGTAGTGCTTTCAATTCATCGAGTTCCTTTTGCAAAGCAGCAATTTGCGCGTCATAAACAGCAATCTCGTCTTGATAATACTGAGCCAATGTCTTGCCACTGTCACTTAACTTAATAACACCTGTGCCAATATAATCGTCAATTCGCTTTTGCGCCGCGTCAAGAAGCGAAGAAATATCATCGGGTGTGGTTTCAGGCACATAAATAATATGCTTTGCTTTAGCAAATATGTTGCTTGTCCAAATCGCATATACAGTATCACGGTATATCATTCTTGTAATACCAAGGCGAATTGTTTCAAATGGCAAATCTGCTCCCGCACGAGTTTCCATTTTAATAGAAAAGTTTGTGTTGCCGGCAATGGCTTTTAATTCGCCCGAATAGTTAGCCATCTCTTCAGGTCTATCACCAGCAGAAGAATTGCTCACCAAATAATTAATAAACTCAAGGTCGGAAAGATAGAAGTTTGACTCGCCATGCTCATCCACAGGAAGCTTAGCCGTGATTTCTTGCGCTTTTTGCAATACTTTTTTATCATAGTTCCAAACTACATCAACAGTATGTTTTTCTACTTCATCAGAACCTTTAAACAACCTTGCCGTAATCTTAGAAAGGTCATCTGAAAGAGCAATCTTGCCGTTTTCGTCATGAAGATACAATGAATGTGGCGGTTCTTCATCCATAAACTGTTGATCTTCGTAAATTTGACACACTAATTCCGCATACCATTCATCCTTGCTGCTTGGTTTAGCAAAATTAAGCACCAACTTACCATCTTGTAAATAACTACTAAATTCTTCGCTAATTTGAGGACTTTCAGCAATTGCAAAAACATTTGTAGAGCCAACCGACAATAAAATTACAACCGCTAATAAAACTGAGCAAACTTTTTTAAAGCAATTCATAAAATTCTCACACTTTCTTAGAAATTATATTAAATAGTTTACTTATTAAATATTCTATCACGATGATACTGATTAGTCAACCACGATAAAAAGAATTCAATTATCCCCTTCTTGCCTCAATTTCAAGATTCCTAATTGTGTAATACCATACTTTTAAAAGTAAAGGACTTGAAGAAAATTCTTCAAGTCCTTTAAATTATGCATTATGCATTATTAATTACGAATTATTTATTAACTGCTTCGTTAACTGCAACTGCACATGCAACAGTCATACCAACCATTTATTTTTTTAAAAAAGGCTACTTAGCGTTTCTCTTTAAGACAATAACAGTAACTAAAGTTCCAGCAGCAAGTACCACTATGACAATACAGATTATCCAAATTAATGCACTATTATTACTTTGATTTTCGCTGTTGCTTGTTGTGTTATTGTCGGTTGGGATATCCGCACTTGATTGTTGATATGAGCTTGTATTCAAATTTGAACTTGTGGTTGAAGTCTCACCGGTGTTTGTTTTTACAACCTCGGCCAATGTATATGTACTAAAATGATTTGTATAAAATACAGCGCAGTTATCTTTTATGGTTACCTTGTGTTCTTCTAATTCGCCATTATCTTTTAGATAATATACCATTAAGTCTTTACCTGCAAATTTATCAGAAAGCGGAATTCTTACTTCAAAAGTTCCGTTATTAAGCTTGGTTATGTAATCATTTTTTCTTATAGAGAAGAGAGTTAAATCAAATATATCAAGGTTCTTTACTCTAATTTTGTTTATAATTTTATCATATTCCGAGCCGCTAGTTATTTTATCCACCGAAATGGAGCTGTCCAAAGGAACATAAACATTAGTTTCAATAGAAATATTTGTTTTATCATCAACGGTTTTATGGTGAGGTTGTTTACACTTGCTATCGTCTTCAAGAATAACAAACTCGTGATAATCGATATTTTGTTTGCCGTTAATTTTAAGACTAAATAAGTAATTACCGACAGCATTGTTAAGGTAAGACCAATCAATACCGTATGATTGTTCCGTTTTATAACCGTTTATTAAGTCGAGTGCTTCGCTATCGGTCCATCTGTGACTTTTTGTAACCTCGGCTACGCCTTTGCCGAAATATTCGTCAACTCTCTTTTGCGCGGCAGCAATAATTTCTTCACGACTATTATAATCACCCGAAGGTATATACAAGCGGTGTATAAGAGTTGCTGTAATCCGTTGAGAGTAGTATGTGACTCCGTCTATGCCCAACAGCAGTGTACATACATAGTTACCTGCACAAAAGTCTTCGTCGCCGCCCTCGCAAACAATATTTATCTCAAAATTCTTATTATGTATAACATCTTTGATTTCTTTTGAGTATCTCGCAATATTTAAGTTTACTGATAGTAACCACTCGGAAGGATTGGCAACCCAATAATTCAAAAGTTCAAGGTCTTCAAAGCGAATGTTTTTAATTTTCGATAGTTTTTCGCCAAAGCTTTTGAATTGATTTACTTTGCTTTTCTTGTAGTTGAATTTTAATGGTATAGTAAATGTTTCCGTGTCATTGAGAGTGAGTTTACATTCGGTTGCATTAGAATCAATTATTGATTGCGGATCTATAGAATAGAGAAAATCATATCCATATTTTTTAAATGATTCCATACAAAAAACAGAGCTAAGGTTTTGTGCTGCTTCGATTGTCGTAGGAGGTGCCCAGTTAAACTCCAACTCGCCGTTATTATTCAGCACCCTTTTAAAATTTTCGCTCATAGGAGCATTTTCGGCAAAACATAATGTTGAAAAATTACCGAAAAGCAAAATCATTACCAAAAGCACACAAATTGTTTTTTTCATAACGATCCTCCCCAAATTGATCTTTATCTATATATTACATCTAAACTAATAAAAAAGCAATGTGATATAATAAAATATTTTCTTAATACAAAAAAGTTGGACACATCATTTGAGATTTCTCAAAAATGATGTGTCCAACTTTTTCACATAAGAATAAAAGGCTTGAGGAAATCCTCAAGCCTTTTATATATGCATAAATACTTACTTATTAAGTGCTTCATTAACTGCAACTGCGCAAGCAACAGTCATACCAACCATTGGGTTGTTACCAGCACCGATAAGACCCATCATCTCAACGTGAGCAGGAACTGATGAAGAACCTGCAAACTGAGCATCAGAGTGCATACGACCCATGGTGTCGGTCATGCCGTAAGAAGCAGGGCCTGCAGCCATGTTGTCGGGGTGAAGTGTACGACCTGTACCGCCGCCTGAAGCAACTGAGAAGTACTTCTTGCCTTGTTCGATACATTCTTTCTTATAAGTACCTGCAACAGGGTGTTGGAAGCGAGTTGGGTTGGTTGAGTTACCTGTGATAGAAACGTCAACGCCTTCTTTGTGCATGATAGCAACACCTTCACGAACATCGTCAGCACCATAGCAACGAACCTTTGCACGTTCGCCGTTTGAGAAAGCAGTTTCTTCAACGATGGTAAGTTCACCTGTGTAATAGTCAAACTTGGTTTGAACATAGGTAAAGCCGTTGATACGTGAAATAATCTTGGCAGCATCTTTGCCAAGACCGTTAAGAACAACACGGAGAGGTTCTTTTCTTGCTTTGTTAGCGCTTCTTGCAAGGCCGATAGCGCCTTCAGCAGCAGCAAATGATTCGTGACCTGCAAGGAATGCAAAGCACTTTGTTTCATCTCTTAAAAGCATTGCGCCGAGGTTACCGTGGCCGATACCAACCTTACGGTCGTCAGCAACAGAACCGGGAATGCAGAATGATTGAAGACCAACGCCGATTTTTTCGGCAGCTTCAGCTGCAGATTTAACTTGATCTTTGATAGCAATAGCACAACCCACAACATAAGCCCAAGCAGCGTTTTCAAAGCAGATAGGTTGAATACCCTTAACGATGTTATAAGCATCAACGCCGGCTTTGTCACAGATTTCCTTTGCCTCTTCAATGGAGGAAATGCCATGCTTTGCAAGTTCAGCGTTAATTTGATTTATTCTTCTGTCATAACTTTCAAATAATGCCATTATAGTTTCCTCCTTATTCTTCTCTTGGGTCGATGAGACGAGCAGCATCATCAACACGGCCATATTGACCGCTTGCCTTTGCTAATGCTTCGTTAGCATCCATACCCTTTTTAATCATTTCCATCATCTTGCCAAGGTGAACAAACTTATAGCCGATGATAGCGTCGTTTTCGTCAATAGCGATTTTGGTGATATAACCTTCGGCCAATTCAAGATAGCGTGGACCCTTTGCCTTTGTAGCAAAAGTTGTACCAACTTGTGAACGAAGACCTTTACCTAAATCTTCAAGGCCTGCACCAATGGGAAGACCGCCTTCAGAGAAAGCAGTTTGTGTACGACCGTAAACGATTTGTAAGAACAATTCGCGCATAGCGGTGTTAATAGCGTCACAAACAAGGTCAGTATTGAGTGCTTCAAGAATGGTTTTACCAACCAAAATTTCAGAAGCCATAGCAGCCGAGTGAGTCATACCCGAGCAACCAAGTGTTTCAACCAATGCTTCTTCAATAATACCCTCTTTAACATTAAGGGTTAATTTACAGGTTCCTTGTTGAGGAGCGCACCAGCCCACACCGTGAGTAAGGCCTGATACATCTTTAACCTCTTTAACTTGAACCCATTTGCCCTCTTCCGGAATGGGAGCAGGACCGTGATATGTGCCTTTTGCTAAAGGACACATATTTTCTACTTCATGTGAATAGTTCATATATGTACTCCTTTCGGTTATATAACATTATTATATCAAAAACGACAATAAAAAACAATAGTCATTATGATAGTTTTTTAACAAATTTGTGCCAAAATACTGTCAAAATAATCAGTAGCGGCGGCTTGCTCGGCCAACATTAAATTTTCCTTTTGTTCTAAGTTAACCTCGCTTTTGCAAATTGCCAAAATTTCGGCCTTTAATATTTCACATCTGCCAAAAATCAAATTAACAAGTTCTTTGCAATTATCAGGGTTTTTTTCGGTTATAACGGCGCTTATTTTTGTTGCTTCTATAACCGCTTTACCTATAATTTTAGAGCCCATTTCCATATCAGCCGACATTGAATATTCTTGCATAAAAACACCTCTTCACCATAAAAGCCACCAAAACGGTGGCCTTTATTTTTTAGAAATAGCTCATTGGGTTAACCCAAGAATTATTTTTCATTATACCAAAATGCAAGTGTGGACCTGTTGAACGACCGGTAGAACCAAGATAGCCAACAATTTGTCCCTTTCTAACATAAGTTCCGTTAGAAACGGTAACGCTGCCCATATGTGCATAATATGCCTTATAATTTGCACCATTAAACGAACCGTGGTCAATTGCGACATAGTTACCATAACCGCTGCCACAGCAGGTTTTAAGGGGCTTTTTACCATAGTTATGCTTGCAGGATTTAACGCAAATATAAACCTTACCGTCAGCCATTGCATAAATAGGTGCACCATATTGACCGTTGGAAACGTCAACACCGTTGTGCATTCTTCCCCAACGCTTACCATAATAAGACGAAATTCGCTTAGTTGTGGTTGGCCAAAGGAATTTACCATCATTCACAAGGTTGCCGCCTGCACTACCGTACAAAATTTGGTTAAGGTCAGCTTCCATTTGTTGAAGTTCCTTATCAACGGCATTTTTATCTGCCTGAACTTCGTTTTTATCTTTGTTAATGGAATTGATAACCTTTTGAATGTCGTTAGCTTGGGATTGAAGTTCGTTTTGCTTTACAGCAATAGTTGCCTTTATTCCCGACTGTTCTTCCAATAATTTATTATTTTCTTCAATTTTTTGGTTAAGCTTTTCAATTTCTTTTGCAATGTCTTCCATCATCTTTTTATCTTGTGAAGAAATTGATGCTGTAAGTCTTGCAAGCTGCAAAAATTCAGAAAAGCTTTTTGCACCCAAAAGAATTTGCAAATTATTGCCGGTGCTGCTCATTTGAACGGCACGAAGACGCCTTTTAAATTTTTCTTTGTCGTCTTCAATCTTTTTGTTGTTAGCTTCTATCTCGGCTTTGTTAGCGTCGATTTGGTTGTTGATACTTGCTATTTTATTGTTGCAAGCATCAATTTGCTTTTGAACAACATCCATATTTTTTTCAATGGCCGATTTTAATTGTTGTTGCTTTTTAATATCATTTTTAAGCTGATTAATTTCGGATTGAAGCTTTGATGATTCTTTTTCAAGCTCATCAATTTCCTTCTGAATTTCAGAAGCCGTTTTAGCACTTACAGGTGTTGATGACACAACTGCTGTGCCGCTGATTACAACAACCATTAAAACAAGCGATAATAGTTTAAAAAGTTTTTGTTTCATTAAAATCTCCCAAAAAGGTTTAATTTATATTGCAGCAAATTCGCTACCTTCGTGTTTTAAGTATTTGCCAATCATAATTGCACTACCAATAACACCTGCGAAAATGCCAATTCCCGCAAACATAAGGAATAAGATAAACGCCATATCACCATATTTAACAACAGAACCAAGTGAATTAACAATTGTTTCGGTTGCAATGCGGTAGCAGAAGTAAAGTAAAACTTCTGAAATAATGGCCGAAATTAAGCCAATAATCATACCTTCTACAACGAAGGGAATTCTTACAAAAGCATCGGTTGCGCCAACCGCTTTCATAATACTGATTTCAAGCTTGCGGCTGTACATTGTGATGCGAATTGTGTTAGAAACAATTACAAGTGCGATAATAACCAATATTGCGATAATCCAAAAACCGGCAACGCCAACGCCTTTTTTAACAGCGTTTATTGTGTTTGCCATATCGCTTTGTGAAGTGATTGATGCAACACCTTCAAGCTTTTCAATTTGCTCGATTGTTTCATCAAACTTTTCCATATCACGCATTGTAACCTTTGCCGCACAGGACATAGGATTTTCTTCATCAAGGAAAGCAAAATCTTCTTTAAGGTCTTCAGGGATTAAGTTTTTTGCTTCTTCAAGAGCTTTTTCGCTTGAAACATATTCAGCATCAATAACATTGTCAAGCTTTTCAATTTCAGTGCAAAGAGCGTTTGCTTCTTTTTCGTTGTGAATTACATAGTCAGTTTCTTTAATGACACCTTCATCTTCAGTGGTTTGAGCGGTGCTTTCGGTGCCACTTTCGGTAGCACTTGTGGTATCCTGCTTTTCGTCGGTATTGTAAAGTGCCCAATTATAGTCCTTCATAGAAACGATGATAACATTTTGTTCTTCCAAATTACCAATAGCAAGATTAACATTTTCAGAAATTAGCACTGCAAGACCCATAATGGTCATGCAAGCCACCAAAACGCCAACTGATGCCAATGTCATAAGGCGGTTTGCCCAGGTGTTTCGCACACCTTCAAAGGCAAGATATTTAATACTTGAAAGTTTCATTAAATATCACCTCCAACATTGTCTGCCACAATTTTGCCGCTATCAAGCATAATTACACGATGTTGAAAATCACGCACAAGGTTGTGGTCGTGGGTTACCATTAAAATGGTGGTGCCCTTGCGGTTAATTTCGGTCAAAAGCGAAACAATTTCATAAGACATATTAGGGTCAACGTTGCCTGTTGGCTCGTCCGCAATGATAAGGTCAGGCGAATTTACAAGTGCACGGGCAAGACCAACGCGTTGTTGCTCACCACCCGAAAGTTGATTGGGCATTGAGCGTGCCTTGTGGCCAAGGCCAACCTTAGCAAGCGCTTTTGAAACCTCTTTACGAATGTCTCTGCCATCAGCACCGACAACGCGCATTGCAAATGCAACATTGTCAAAAACATTCATTGTAGGGATAAGGCGGAAGTCCTGAAAAACAATGCCCATTGTTCTGCGAAGCATGGGAACATCTTTTCTTTTCATTTTTGTAAGGTCAAATCCGTTAACGGTAATTTTACCTGTGTTGGCTTTTTCTTCACGCATTATAAGCTTCATAAAGGTACTTTTACCCGCACCCGAAGAACCAACCACAAACACAAATTCGCCGTTGTTTATTTTTATATTAACATCATCAAGTGCGTGGGTACCTGTTTGGTAGGTTTTAGATACGCCGCGAAACTCAATAATCGGCTTGACATTTTGTTCAGTAAACTGCTGAATGTTTTCCATTTAAAATTTCCTTTTTAAATTAGTATTTAATTGGGTTGCTCTTTAAGTACTTGTTAACCATTAAAGCAATTTTAAATATAATTGCGTGGTCAAATTCTCTTAAATCAAGACCTGTAATCTTCTTAATCTTTTCAAGGCGATATACCAAGGTGTTGCGGTGAACAAACAATTTTCTTGAAGTTTCTGAAACGTTAAGGTTGTTTTCAAAGAAACGCTGAATTGTGAAAAGTGTTTCACCGTCAAGACTTTCAATAGAACCACGCTTAAATACTTCCCTTAAGAATGTTTCACAAAGGGTGGTTGGAAGTTGGTAAATGATACGGGCAATACCAAGATTATCATAAGAAACAATGGTTTTTTCTGTATCGAAAACCTTGCCAACTTCTAATGCGGCTTGTGCTTCCTTGAAAGAACGTGCCAAATCTTTAAGATTTGCAACAGTGGTGCCAATACCAACCACAACTTGAGTATAAAATTCGCCCGTAAGAGTATCAACAATAGTTGCAGCCATTTTTTCAATGGTTTTGGTGTCAATTCCCTGTGCGGTTTCCTTAACCAAGGCAATATCGGTTTCGTTAATGCTGATAACAAAATCTTTGGCTTTGTCGGGGAAAAGGTTTTGAATAACATCATAAACAGAAACGTCATTAGCTTCAACAGCACGGATAATTATAACAGTGCGGGAAACATCATTATTAAAATAAAGTTCACGTGCTTTTATGTAAATATCGCCCGGCAAAATATTGTCCAAAATAATATTTTTAATAAAATTGCCACGGTCATATTTTTCGTCATAATAAAATTTAACATTTGCAAAAGCAACTGCCAAAATTGAAGCATATTTACCGGCTAAAACATCGTCACCCTCAACAAAGACTGAATAACTAATACCTTGATTTGCGCCAAGAGTTTTGTATGTATATCCGTTTTCGATACAAATTTCGTTTGTAAGATTGAATGTTGGAATAACTTCGCCAATCTTTGATAGATCACTCGAAGCGGTAACGGTGAAGTTTTCATCAATCACACCGAAAGGTCTGTCGATACAATCCTTCATTTGATGAATTACACCTTGAAAAAGACGGTTAGACATTGTTTTAAAACACATCCTTAATTTTAATTATAATTATATATACTTATTGTACACAAAAACATCTTGTTTTGCAAGACAAAATTGCAAAAAAGTTACAAAAAAATTACAAAATTAAAACGATTGTTAAAAAACTTTCAAAAATATGGTAAAATACAAAAAACGAATGGAGAAATTATATCTTGCTAAAAAACAAAACTGTTGGTATTATATGCGCTCTGCTTGCAAATTTAATATTTGGTTTTAGCTTTATTTTTTCTAAAACCGCTTTACAGGTGTCCCACCCGCTTATTATTTTAAGTGTGCGCTTTACAGTGGCTTTTTTAACCTTAAATTTACTGCTTTTAACCGGTAAATTTAAAATAAATTTAAAGGGCAAACCAAAGGCAAAACTTATTTTGATGAGTATCGCACAACCGCTGCTGTATTTTATTCTTGAACTTTATGGTTTGTCGCTTGTGTCCTCTGCCTTGTCGGGTGTTATAATTGCACTTGTGCCCGTTGCTGTAATGCTTTTAGCCGCAATATTTTTAAGGGAAAAATCCACCATTTTGCAAAAACTTTGTACCATACTTTCAATAGCCGCAATTTCAGTTATAAGCATAATTTCAAATAATGGCGAAAAAAACTATTTTTTAGGGGTTATTTTACTTGTTTTGGCGGTTTTATCGGCGGCAATTTTCAACATTTTAAGCCGCAGCGAATCTAAAAAATTTACCGCTTTCGAACGCACTTATATTATGTTTTTAAGCGGTGCTTTTGGCTTCAATTTAATAACCGTTTGTGCCTTGAAAGGCCAATATTTCACCCAAATTTTTACCGCTTTTCAAAGCGTTAATTTCATAATTTCTATTGTTTATTTGGCTGTGATTTCTTCGGTTTTGGCCTTTCTTTTATATAATTTTTCAACTTCAAAAATACCTGCTATACAGTCTTCTTCATTTTCAAATATAATCACAGTTGTAACCGTTGTTGCAGGTGTTTTAATTTTAAAAGAAACGTTCAACATTTGGCAGTTTTTACTTTGTGGAATTATTATTTTAGGTGTGTTTGGCGTTAATGCTTTTACACCAAAAAAGGACTAATTTATATGTATAAATATGACTTGCATGTTCACTCTGCACCATCAAGTGCGTGCGGTAAAAACACCGCTTCAGAAATGGTTGAACGATATAAAGAATTGGGCTTTTCAGGCATTGTTTTAACTAACCATTTCTATCACGGTTCATCCGGGGTGGACCGCTCACTTCCTTGGAAAGAATGGGTTAAAGAATATTCTAAAGATTATTATTCAGCCCTTGAAACCGCAAAAGCACTTGACTTTGACCTGTTGTTTGGCATTGAGCATCCGTATAGTTTTGGTAAAGAATGTTTGGTTTACGGCCTTTCACCCGAATTTTTAATGGAAAACCCACAACTTAAAGCAGAAGATATTGCCCTTTGGTCTAAAACCGTTCGTGAAAATGGCGGTTTTATTGCATACGCCCACCCTTTTAGAAACCGATATTATATACCAAATCCTTATGATATGCCTGATATCAGCATGGTTGACGGCATTGAATGTTATAACCACTGCAACACAATTGATGACGACCAACTTGCAATTGACACATTTAAAGACAGCGGTAAAATCATCATTGCCGGTGGCGATAAACACGCAATAAATTTTGATGCCACCTACGGCATTATGACAAATGAGAGAATTAAAACAATTGAACAGCTTATAAAAACACTTAAAAATAACGATTTCGAACTTTATTTGGGCGAATAAAAAACAACCCGCACTTGCTAGTGTGGGTTGTTTAATTTAAAAAAATAAAAAACCTTGTCAAAAGACAAGGTTTTTCTTTTGGTGACCCGTACGAGA
>JAZKYB010000117.1:0-6236 GCA_045611905.1 Acutalibacteraceae bacterium
CAAGAGAACTTTCAAAATACAATTTGAAGGTTGTTGTAGTTGACAAGAACGACGACGTTGGCGGTGACGCTTCAAAATCAAACAGTGGTCTTTTCTCAACAAGTGCTACAATGCCTGTTGGTACCTTGGAATGCAAACTTCGTACAATCGCTCACAGCATGATTTTGAACATTTGTAACGACCTCGACGTTCCTTATATCGAATGCGGTAGTATCGCTCCTATTCTCTACCCCGACCAATTAGAAACCGCTAAAGGTCTTACCGAACGCGCTTTCCAAAACGGTGTATATGACTATGAAATCTTACCTGCAAAAGATATCTTAGAAATGGAACCAACCTTGAATCCCGAAATTTTGGGTGGTATCTACAGCCCACGCGACAGACAAGCTAACCAATTCATTTTGGTATCTGCTATGGCTGAAAACGCTGCTGAAAACGGTGTTGAATTCTATCTTGACTGCAAAGTAACAGGTATGGATGTTGCAAACGGCAAAATTCACGCTGTTCACACCACCAAGGGTGACTTTGAAGCTAACTGGGTTATCAATGCTGCAGGTCTTCACTGCGATGAAATTTCTGAAATGGTTGACGAATGCGACTTTAAAATCAACCCTAGAAAAGGTGAATTTTACGTATTCTCACACGATACTCCCGTTAAAGTATCACACATCATTTCTTCAGTTCCAAGCCCCAAAACCCGTGGCGTACTTGTTATCCCCACTGTTGACAACAATATGTTAGTTGGTCCTACTGCTGACGACGTTGAAGATAAAACAGACGTTAAAACAACTGCCGCAGGTCTTGCAAGCATTAAGTCACAAGCACTTAATATGATCCCCGGTCTTCACTTTGAAGATACAATCACCCAATTCGTTGGTGTTCGCCCTGCAAGAACTCCTGAAGGTTATGACATCCGCTTCTCTGAAAAGGTTCCCGGCTTTATTGGTATTTCCGGTGTTCGTTCAACAGGTCTTACCGCAAGTGTTGGTATTGCGGGATATGTTGTTCACGGTATGAAAGAACACGGCTTAGAACTTGAACGCAAGGTTGGTTGGAAGCGCACAAGAAAAGGTATTGCTCGCTTTGCTGAAAAGACCGACGCTGAAAAGGACGCACTTATTGCAGCCGACCCACTTTATGGTAAAATTGTTTGCCGTTGCGAACAAGTAACCGAAAGCGAAATTTTACAAGCTATTCACCGTCCTGTTGGCGCAAAAACATTAGATGCTGTTAAGCGTCGTGTTCGCGCAGGTATGGGTCGTTGCCAAAGCGGTTTCTGTGGCCCTCACGTGATTGAAATTATTGCACGCGAACTTGGCATTCCTGAAGAAGATGTAAGAAAACGCGGCGAACAAGCTTTTATGCTTAAAAAATAATTATGAAAAATTTAAGCTATGAACAAATTAAAAATATAGTTCATGGTGCTGTGCGTATTGAAGAAGAAGGGGATGGAAATATCTCCTTCTTCCGTTTTACTAAGGCACAACAAGAACTATATAAGTCGGTTTCCCCTACTGATTTTTATATAAAAACCTTTGCAACAGCAGGTGTTTTTTTAGAATTCACAACCAACAGTAAAAATTTATCACTTTGTGTTTCGGTAAGCCGTGGTAGTTCACGCACCTTTTTCACCCACACAGTTTTTGTAAATAATGAAAAGGTCGATGAACTTTCAGGCGATATTTGTGACAAGGAAAACCTTTTATTTTCAAAAGATTTTTCTTTTGAAAATGGCACCAAAACAATTAAAATTTTATTTCCTTGGTCGGTTTGTTCTCGTCTTGTTTCTTTAAAGCTTGATGACAATGCAACCGTAACCCCAACAAATAAAAACATCAAACTTTTAATGTTTGGTGATTCTATCACACAAGGTTATGATGCATTTTCACCCGAAATCACCTATGCTTCACAAGTGGTTAATAACTTTAATGCCGAAGCCATAAACAAAGGTATTGCAGGTGAACGTTTCTTCCCTGCTCTTGTTGAAAACAGTGAAGATTTTAAACCTGATTTAATTACTGTTGCTTATGGTACAAATGACTGGAAATATTCCACACGAGAAACTTTTACAACTGCGTGCCTTAAATTTTTTGAAAATTTAAGAAGTGCATATCCCAATGTCAAAATCATTGCATTATCACCAATTGGGCGTATAGACCTTGTAAAATCACCCAATTTTGATAAACCACACCGTTACGTCAACCAATACATACACGAAGTTGCCGAAAAAATTGATAATATGGTGGTTATTGATTGTGGCGATTTTGTCCCACCAACGAAAGAACTTTATCAAACTGATGGTGTGCATCCGCTTGATTCGGGGTTTGTGCTTTATGGGCAAAAGCTATTAGATAACTTAATGTCAAAAGGATTATTATAAAATGAACACAAAAGCGCAATATCGTGCAACTTTTTTTGCATTGCTTGCGGCCGCACTGTATGCAATAGGAATTCCTTTTTCTAAAATATTGCTAAATCATATAGACCCTACCATGATGGCCGCTCTTCTTTACCTTGGTGCGGGGTTCGGTTTGTTTATATGCAAAACTACCGCAGGCCTTGTTCGCAAAGGTTCTTATGAAAACAAGCTAACCAAAAAAGAACTGCCATATACTATTTCAATGATTTTACTTGATATCGCAGCACCAATAATGCTTATGTTTGGTATAAAATATTCAAGTGCTGCTAATGTTTCGCTTATAAATAACTTTGAAATAGTTGCCACTTCGCTTATTGCTTTATTTGTTTTTAAAGAATTTATTTCAAAAAAACTTTGGCTTGCTATTATAATGGTAACAACGGCTAGTGCAATTCTTTCTTTTGAAAATCCCAACGAAATTGAATTTAACATTGGTTCAATATTTGTTTTGATTGCTTGTGTGTGTTGGGGTTTTGAAAATAACTGCACTAAAATGTTAAGCAATAAAAACCCTGTTGAAATTGTTATAATTAAAGGTATTTTTTCGGGAATTGGCAGTTTAATTGTGGCTTTCATAATGGGTGAAACATTCCCACTTTCAATTTGGTTAATATGCGCATTGCCACTTGGATTCGTGGCATACGGCTTAAGCATTTATTTTTATATTTTAGCTCAAAAACATTTAGGCGCTGCTAAAACAAGTGCTTTTTATTCTATTGCACCGTTTTTGGGTGTAATGTTTAGTTTAATATTTCTAAATGAAAAACCCGCAATTCAATTTTATATTGCTTTAATTTTAATGATTGCAAGTACATTTATTATGATTAATGACACAACCGATTCAAAAACTTAATAACAAAAAGAAAAAGCATATTTCAAAATTGAAATATGCTTTATTTTTTATCCTATCATTGCTTCGCCAACACAATTTATTGAATAAGGCGAATTTTCATTATTATAAATAAAAGAATCTTGAAGTTTTATATCGCGCGATGATGAAGCAATATAAACGTCATATCTGCCGTTTTCAGCAACAAATTCCTTTAACATAACATTATAATATGCATAATCTTCAGGGATGAGAGTAAACGAAATACACTTTGTTTCGCCCGCTTTTAAGAAAACTTTTTTAAATTTTTTAAGTTCCTTAATTGGCTTTACAACAGTAGAAACCGTATCCCCAACATAAAGTTGCACAACCTCTGCCCCATCAAAATCACCAATATTTGTTAAATCAAAGTTTATTTCAACATTACCTTGGTTATTTTTGCACACCAAATTTTCATACTTAAATTGGGTATATGATAAGCCATAACCAAAGGGATAAAAAATCTCATCCGGGTGCTTATCATAATAACGATATCCAACATCAAAGCGTTCTTTATATTCCACCTTATACCCGTCGCCGGGGTATTCCAAATCAGTACGCATTTTGTTTGGGAAGGTTTCGGCAAGTTTTCCTGACGGATTAATATTACCGCATAAAATATCAGCAACAGCACCGCCTGCCGACTCGCCCGCAAGCCACATTTCCAAAACGGCATCAATATTTTTTACCCATTTATCTAAAATTAAAGCTCCGCCGTTTTGCAAAATTAATGCTTTTGGTTTATTTATAGCATTCACAAATAAGCCGACAGTTTGATTTAAATAAGCAGTTTGCCTGTCGAAAAATTCAGTATCTTCCGATTCCATAGCGCCCGCAAAAAACAGCACCAAATCACAGTCAGAAACATTTTGTCTAAACTTTCCTGTTTCAGGCCATAGCATATCGGCAGGAAGTTCACGTTTTTTATAAGCTTCAATGTACTTAAACTCAACATCGGGCAAACGCTTTTTAAGTTCTTCAAGGGGGCTGTCAGTATATTCTTCTTGTTGATATACCATTGCACTGCCCTGACCCGCAATTAAAGGAGACACGGCATATTCGCCAACAACGGCAATCTTCTTATATTTTTTCGAAGTTATGGGCAATATCCCATTTTTGTTTTCAAGAAGCACCATTCCGTCAGCAGCAATTTGTTTTGCAGTTTCATGTTGTTTTAATCGGTTATAATCAATTTTGGCTTTCTTATTGTTTGAAACAAAATTCAACATTCTTTCAACGGCCACATCGATTTCTTCGGCTTTTATGCTGCCGTTTTCAACTGCTTCAGTTAATTGTGCCACAATTTTCGAATTGGGTGGCATTTGCAAATCCAACCCCGCTTTTATTGCGCGGCTTATATTTTGCACAGCACCCCAGTCTGATATAACAACACCGTTAAACTTCCACTCGTTGCGAAGAACATCGGTTAATAAATACTTATTTTCCGAACACCAAATGCCGTTAACCTTATTATAGGCACACATAACACTTGCAGGATTAGACTTTTTAACCGCGATTTCAAAAGGTTTTAAATAAATTTCACGTAAAACGCGTTCATCAATTTCCACGCTAATTTTAAGACGGTCATACTCCTGATTATTAACAGCAAAATGCTTTAAACTCGGTTTAACACCAAGCTTTTGAAGGCCATTTATATAACCCGCTGCCAATTCGCCCGCTAAAACAGGGTCTTCTGACAAATATTCAAAATTTCGGCCACATAAAATGTGACGTTTAATATTTATACCGGGACCCAATAACACATCCACATTATGATGAATACAATCTTTTGCCAAAGATTCACCCATAAGAAAAGCATTTTCTACATTCCAACTGCTTGCCAAATTACACATGTTTGGAAAATGGGTGCAGTTATCATCCTTTGATGCCCTGATTCCGTGCGGGCCGTCAGCAAGACTGAGTGAATTTACACCTTTTTCCTTTATCGAAAAGGTTTGCATATTAGCAAAGCCAGTTAAAAGGTTAGCCTTCTCTTCGAAGGCTAACTCATTTATTTTAGTGTTATTTAACATTTTAAATCACCTAAAAGCGTAAAAATTAAAATTCCTCAACAACGTTTTGACCATCAAGCCACGCCTTAACGTTAATTGCAAGCAAATTCCAATTTTGAAAACCGGGGTTCATAATGGGCGCACCACTTTCGGGGTCATAATATTCATGAAGTTCTCCACTTTCATTAATATCATTTTCAAACAATTTCACGGTCTTTTCGCCAAGTTCTTTTGCCTCTTCTAAAAAGCCATATTTTACAAGACCTTTAAAAACCATATAATTTGAAATTCCCCAAATTGGACCTAACCAACAAGACGGATTGCCAGTGGCTTTTATTTGATACATTTTTTCATATTTAGAAAGACTTCTAACACCAAATGGTGCCCAAAAAGCATTAGGGTCTAAAAGATTTTCTTTAACCATTCTTTTTGCCTGTTCGGGTGTGGCGATACCGCTCCAAAGTGCTAAAAAGCTTGACCAACAACCAATTCGTTGGATAAGGCAGTCCCAATTTCGGGGTGCACCCGAATGCATTTTTTGTTCGGGATTTACAGGCAACAAATTAAAGTCTACACTATAATACATACCATCTTTTTCATCATAGCAATGTGTTCTTACAGCGTTTAAAAGTTCATCAGCTTGCTTTTTATAAGCTGATACATCTTCGCCCAAAACATCGCCCAAATAACACAATGCCAAAAGTTCTTTATACATAAAACAATTAAGCAAAATAGAACCCGAACTTCTATATGGTCTGTAATAAGTGCAAGGGTCGTTGTCAACGCCAATTGCAGCATCATCAATCCAAAAAAACAAACCTGTGGGTGCGTGGCGACATCTATCGTTATAATAATCAATAAACTGACAAAGCTTTTTAAAATGTGGTCTTAACCATTCGGCATCGCCGTGATATTTTTTAACAATAAATGCTGCGTG
>JAZKYB010000118.1:0-3165 GCA_045611905.1 Acutalibacteraceae bacterium
GGCATCATGCCGGGATGTTCAGCAGTTTCACCACCGATAAGTGCAGCGCCTGACTGAACACAACCTTCAGCAACACCGCTTACAATTTCGGCAATTTTTTCAGGGATATTTTTGCCGCAAGCAATGTAATCAAGGAAGAAAAGAGGTTTAGCACCAACACAAATAATATCGTTTACGCACATTGCAACGGCATCAATACCGATAGTGTCGTGTTTGTCCATTAAAATTGCAAGCTTAACTTTAGTGCCGCAGCCATCGGTACCGCTAACCAAAACGGGTTCTTCCATGCCTTGAACAGGCAAACCAAAACAACCGCCAAAACCGCCAACATCATCAAGGCATCCGTCATTTTTTGTGCGACCAATATGTTTTTTCATAAGTTCAACGGCTTTATAGCCGGCAGTAATATCAACACCTGCATCTGCATAAGATTTAGATTGTGAATTGTTCATTTTATTATTCCTTTCCATTCCAACAATATGTGCATAAACATTCTTTAGGTAAGCCGATAGCTTCTATAATACCATCAAGCGATTGGAATTCCAATGAAGCGAAGTTAAAGTTATCGGCAATAGTTTCGCGAAGCTTTTTGCCTCTTTCGGTTTTACTGTCGATATATTCATCAATATACTTTTCGCCATCTTTACCTTCAAGTTCAAAAATAGTTCTACGTGCGATAAGCTCCATATCATCTGTTGCACGTGAAAAATTAAGATATTTACAACCGTACATAATGGGTGGGCAAGCAGAACGCATATGTACCGATTTAGCGCCGTTTTCATAAAGAAAATCAACAGTGCCCTTAAGCTGTGTTCCACGAACTATCGAATCGTCAACAAAAAGCAAGTTTTTATCAGTTATAAGGTCATGTACGGGAATTTGCTTCATTTTAGCAATGCGATTTCTTTCTTGCTGTCGTTGTGGAGTAAAACTTCTAGCCCAGGTTGGTGTGTATTTAATAAATGCACGGGCGAATTTATTTTTGCTTTCATTAGCATAGCCAATAGCGTGTGGTGTGCCCGAATCCGGAACACCGCCCACATAGTCAATTTCAGCATCAAAACCATTTTCTTTATCGTTTTTTGCTAAAATTTCACCATTGTTATAGCGCATTATTTCAACATTAACACCTTCATAGCAAGAGGTTGGATAACCGTAATAGCTCCACAAAAATGAACAAATTTTCATTTTCTTTTGTGGTTTTGATAAAACTTCGCAATTTTCAGTTGAAAGTTCCACAATTTCGGCAGGGCCAAGTTCACGATATATTTCATAACCTAGTTTCAATGCCGCAAAACTTTCAAACGTAACACAAAAGCCATTTTCGTTTTTGCCGATAATTATGGGAAGACGACCTAATTTATCACGAGCTGCAATAAGATTTCCGTTATCCTTCATAATTAAAATGGTGGCCGAACCTTCAATAGAATTTTGCGCAAAACGAATTCCGTCTTCAAAATTGCTTTTTTGGTCAATAAGCGCTGCAACAAGTTCGGTAGAGTTTACTTTACCTGAAGTCATTGCCAAGAAGTGACCACCGCTAAAAGAAAGGTATTGTTTTATTAACGAATCATAGTTATTGATTTGACCTATAACGCAAATGGCATAAGTGCCGATATTTGATGTGATTAACAACGGCTGTGGGTCATAGTCGCTAATACAACCAATTGCGCTTGTGCCTTGCATTTCGTTAAAAACGCTTTCAAATTTTGTTCTAAAAGGTGAGTTTTGGATATTATGAATATCTCTTTGCAAACCCTCAACCTTGTCCCACACAGCAATACCTGCGCGGCGTGTACCTAAATGTGAGTGATAGTCAGTGCCGAAGAATACATCGGAAAGAGCATCCTCTTTGCTGACAACTCCAAAAAATCCACCCATTATATACTCCTTATTTTATGCAAAGAAAAGTTTGGAAAGTGTCATTGGGTCAATGTATTGACCATCCTTGTAAACGCGCATATTACCTGATGCAATTTCATCAATAAGCATTACATCGCCGTTTGCATCATAACCAAATTCAAATTTAATATCATAAAGGTCAAGGCCTTTTTCTTTAAGGTCATCAGCAACAATTTTGGTGATTTGTTGTGTCATAAGTTTAACGTCGTCATATTGCTTATCGCTCATAACGCCAAGAGCTACCAATGCATCTTTAATAACAAGTGGATCGCCCTTTTCATCGTTTTTAAATGTCATTTCAACATAAGCGGGAAGATCGGCACCTTCAGCAATATAATCGCCGTATCTGCGAATAAAGCTGCCCACAGCTTTATAACGGCAAATTACTTCAAGACCGTGGCCAAATACCTTTGCAGGTAAAACTTCCATTGTTGTGTCATCTAAATTAGCGTTAATAAAATGTGTTTTGATTCCTGCAGCATTTACTTTTTCAAAGAAGTAGATAGACATACGGAGGTTAACATCACCAACGCCGTCGATTGTAAGACCAACAGAATTTTCGCCTGGGTCAAAAACGCCATCTTTACCTGTGCAGTCATCTTTAAACTTTAAAAGGCAGTTGCCGTTTTCAAGTTCAAATACATCCTTGGTTTTACCGGTGTAAATAAGTTTCTTTTCCATTTTTGTTTCCTCCATTAATTAAACATTTTTTCAATTTTTTCGTTTTTATCTAAAACATTTGCTGTGTCAGTTTTGCGTTTTTGGTCTAATTTTTCGGCCAAAGCAATATCGGTTACAGCTAATATTTCAATACATAACAAAGCGGCATTGACAGCACCATCAATTGCAACGGTAGCAACAGGAATACCTGAAGGCATTTGTACCGTTGATAAAAGTGCATCAATACCGTTTAAGTGACCTGACTTTACAGGGATACCAATAACGGGAAGGGTAGTGTTAGCGGCAATAGCACCTGCAAGGTGTGCAGCCATGCCTGCGGCGGCAATAATTGCACCAAAACCGTTTTGGCGTGCGTTGATACTGAAGTTTCTTGCTTCCTCAGGAGTTCTGTGTGCGGAAAACACGTGAACTTCATATGGTACATCAAAAGACTTTAAAGTGTTAATTGCTTTTTCAATAATGGGAAGGTCACTATCACTGCCCATTATAATTCCAACCTTTTTCATGAGACATTCCTCCATTTTTAAAAATAAAAAAGGCGCACTAATCCAAAAGGATAAGAGCGCCCAGACGGTCGGCAAA
>JAZKYB010000119.1:0-12339 GCA_045611905.1 Acutalibacteraceae bacterium
ATTTTTGCAACGGCTTTGTCATCTTCACCGCTAAGTTCAAACAACATTCTTTCCAAATTGCTTGAAATTAAAATGTCCATTGAAGGTGACATTGTGGTATAAAAACTGCGGTTACGGTCATATTTACCGGTATTTATAAAGTCGGTTAAAACATTATTTTTGTTTGAAGCACAAATAAGCTTTTTAACCGGCACACCCATTTTTTTGGCATAATAAGCAGCCAAAATATTACCAAAGTTGCCGGTTGGAACAACAACATTAAAGCCATTGTTTATACGGTCGCCTTCACGCTTTAAAAGATCGCAATAAGCTGAAACATAATAAACAATTTGAGGGGTTAAGCGACCCCAGTTGATAGAATTAGCCGAAGAAAACTGCATATTGTTTTCGGCCAATTTAGCTTTTACTTCGTTGTTTGTGAAAATATTTTTAACACCTGTTTGTGCATCGTCAAAGTTTCCTTTAATAGCACAAACATGCACATTTTCACCCTTTTGAGAATCCATTTGAAGTTTTTGCATTGGGCTTACGCCATCGCTGGGGTAAAACACGATAATTTCGGTATTTTCAACATCGCAAAAACCTTCAAGTGCAGCTTTACCTGTGTCACCTGATGTTGCAACTAAAATAACAATTTTCTTGCCTTTTGAAACCTTTTTGGCAGAGGTTGTAAGAAGATAAGGCAAAAGTTGCAAAGCCAAGTCTTTAAAAGCACAGGTTGGGCCATGCCAAAGCTCTAACACATTTGCATTTTCACCCAAAACAGAAATTGGTGCCGGCTGTTCATCATCAAATGAGCCAACATAGGCGCCTTTTACACAATAATCAATTTCTTCATCTGTGAAATCGTTTAAAAAGTTTTTAAGAATATATTTTGCCCTGCCGACATAATCCATATCACAAAGCTTTTCAAAATCATTTTCTGTAAATGTTGGGAAAGTATCCGGAACAAAGAGACCACCCTCAACCGAAATGCCCTGTGAAATAGCACCCGCCGCAGTAGTTTTTATAGATTTATTCCTTGTACTAATATAATTCATAAGTTTTCATCCTCCAGGTTACTTCCCTTATTTTATTATAATAAACTTAATTTGTCAAAGGTTTAGATAAAAATTATATGCATTTTTATAAAATATTTTTTGCAAAAGTTTTTCCTTTACGCCCTTTTGTTTTAAAACTTCATACAAAACGGGGATTTTCGAAATATTGCTCATTTCGGTCGGCATTTCAGCGCCATCAAAATCAGAACCGATAGCAATGTTATTTTCACACCCCAAATCACACAAATGATTTACATTTTCATAAACCGCTTCGTAAAAATTATCCCCCAAAAACCGTGGGTAAAAATTTAGCCCAACCATGCCGTTTTTTTCAGCAATAAGCTTAATTTGTTGGTCGGTTAAATTGCGTGGCACATTAAAAACTTGTTTGCAATTTGAATGTGTTGCAATTGGCTTTTTTGCAATTTCCACCGCTTTGTAAAAGCTTTTTTCATTAAGGTGCGAAAGGTCAACTGCCATATTCAAATCATTCATTTTATTTATAACCGCTTTGCCAAAATCGGTTAAACCTTTATCACTTTTAACTCCACCCGCAATGGCATTTTGACCATTCCAAGTAAGTGTTAACATTTTTATGCCATCTTCTTGCAGTTTGTAAAGATTTTCAATATTTTCTTCTAAAACCGTGCCGCCTTCAACCGCAAAAACAGGGTTTACATTGCCGCAAAGTTTGGCTTTTAAATTGTTAAGCACTGCTTTGTAAAAATTAAATGGGTTTTCAACATTTTCGGGCAGCCACACCGCAAAGGTTTGATACCAACTTTCAAACACTTCACCCTTTTTTGCCGAAACTGCAAGATTGTTTTTTGAAAATTCCTGATTTTTTACATACATTTCATATGCTGTATCGCAATGCAAATCAAAAAAATTCATAATTCACCTAAAATGCGTTTTTAATATATTTCAGGTTAAAAGCTGTGTTCCCGTCCGACTTTTCAACAACAATAACCTCTGCCACATCAAAGCGTGGTTGCTTTTCGCAAAGGGTTTTTGTGATATAGTCTTGCGCCGCCAAAATAATTCGTTGTTGTTTGTGGCTGTCAATCGCCTCAACACCCGAAACAAGCGCATTTTCTTTACGGGTTTTAACCTCGACAAAAAGAATATACTGCTTATTTTCGGCAATTATGTCAATTTCACCATATCGGCATTGATAATTTCTTTTAATAACCGCAAAACCGTTTTTTCGCAAAAATTCGGCAACACGCTTTTCGCCGCTTTCGCCAACTTTCCCAATATTCATTATTTGTCACCCAAAATGTTTTTCAAAAATGAAAGGCGGTGAATTTCGCACGGGCCAAATTCTTTGATAAGGTCGGTATGTAATTTTGTGCCATATCCTTTGTGTTTTTTAAACTGATACTGCGGATATCTTTCATCATATTCCATTAAAAGTCGGTCACGGCTTACCTTTGCTAAAATTGAAGCCGCCGCAATAGACATTGACTTTGCGTCCCCTTTAACAATTGCCGCCGCAGGCACACTTATGCCCGTTGGTATTTTGTTGCCGTCAATAAGCGCAAAATCGGGTTTGATTTTTAACCCTTCAATTGCCCTGTTCATTGCAAGAAATGTTGCTTTGAGAATATTTTGTTCTTCAATTTCTTCCAATGTGCCGTATGCCACACAGTAAGCAATTGCCTTTTCGGTTATAATGTCGAAAAGTTGTTCGCGCTTTTTTTCACTTAATTTTTTAGAATCATTAAGCCCTTCAATTTCCAAATCTTCGGGCAAAATTACTGCAGCAGCGCACACCGGACCCGCAAGTGGACCACGGCCCGCTTCATCCACACCGCATATTAACTTAAAGCCGCTGGTTTCAGCGGCTTTTTCATAACTATAATCAGGCATTTTGTACCCTCTCCAATGTTATATTTCCTATTTTTTGGTTTCTATATTCTTCTAAAAGCATATTGGCAGCCCTTAAAGTATCGGTTTCGCCACCGCGGATAACCATGCCGCGCTTTTTACCAATAACGCCCAAAAGGTCATACGCATCAAGTGAAAAATCAAGTTCGCCATAACGGGCGGTTAATAAATCACGATAATCGGTTGCTAAAATTTCCAAAAGACGCATTGCCAAAAGTTCGGCATCTAAAATTTGATCTTTTACAGCACCTGTTACCGCCAAATGCTCACCAACTGTTTCGTCTTCAAACTTGGGCCACAAAACACCGGGTGTGTCCAAAAGTTCTAACTGTTTATCAATTGTAAACCATTGGTTTCCCCTTGTAACACCTGGGCGATTTTCGGCTTTCGCACGGGTTCTGCCCGCAATTTTATTTATAAAAGACGATTTGCCAACATTTGGTATGCCAACAACCATAACACGAAGTGGTTTTCCAACCATACCCTTTTCTTTATAACTTTCAAGTTTGTCTTTAAGGGTGAACTTTACGCTATCCTTAAACGCATTCATACCCTTACCGCTTTTGCAGTCAATAGGTATGGCAGCAATACCGTTTGATTTATAAAAATCTATCCACTCTTTTGTGGCATTAGCATCCGCCATATCGCATTTGTTAAGCAAAATTATGTGTGGTTTGTTTTCGATTATTTCATTTAAATCAGGGTTTCGGGAAGAAAGCGGAATTCTTGCATCTACAACCTCGGCAACGGCATCAATTATAGGTAAAATTTCTTTAATTTTACGCTTGGTTTTCGCCATGTGACCCGGAAACCACTGAATAGTTTGTCTATTTTCAGCCATTTAGTCTAAACCCCCAATTTTATTGAATGGGAAAACACGCAAAACGGCCTTGCCCAAAATGTAACGGGTATCAACCATACCGTCTTTGCCAATACGACTGCTTCGGCTGTCTAACGACACTTCACGGTTGTCGCCAAGCACAAAAACACAACCTGTTGGCACAGTTATGGGAAACTGTATATCATCCTGCCTGTGTGTAGGACTGCTTATATAATTTTCAACAAGTGGAACTTTATCAACATAAACAATACCCTTTTCAAAATCGATATCCACTTCTTGATTTTCGGTAGCAATTACGCGTTTAATAATTGGGCCGTTATCAATTTTAGCGTTTTCGGCAGAGTTTTCAGCATTTCTTGAAATTACCACAATATCGCCGTTCTTTGGGGTATAATTGAGGTTTGAAATTACAACAACCTCATTATTAAAAAGAGTGTTTTTCATACTGTCGCCGTTTATCACCGCAACCCTAAACACAAAACCAAATAAAATAACAACGATTAAAAGGGCTGAAGCCACAGCGCTCAACCCATCAATAATTTCTTTTTTAATTGTATTTTCTTCGGGATGCTCATTTTCAACAAAATCAGTATCGATTTTAAAGCCCTTAAATAAGTCCTTCATGCATTTCACTCTTTACAACAAGTTAAATATTTATTTTTCAGTGGTTTGCTAATACTAAAAAAGCAAAGGGGGACAAGGTTTAAACTCGTCCCCCTTCCATAGATTAAATCTTTTCTTTAACCTTTGCGGCCTTACCAACTCTATCACGGAGATAGTAAAGTTTTGCTCTGCGAACTTTACCCTTGCGTACAAGTTCAACCTTAGCAACTGAAGGTGAATGTACAGGGAATACACGTTCAACGCCTACGCCGTAAGAAACACGACGAACGGTGAAGGTTTCAGCGATGCCGCTGTTGTTCTTAGCGATAACAGTGCCTTCGAAAACCTGAATTCTTTCCTTTTCGCCTTCCTTAATGCGAACGTGTACCTTAACGGTAGAACCGATTAAGATTTCGGGAACTTCTTTTTTAAGTTGTTCAGCAGTTAATTCCTTAATTACGTCCATTAGTTTTTCCTCCTTAAAAATTTCAGATGTTCATAACCAAACTTTGTGGCAGAGGACCATCCGCTTCAATGTCGAATTTTCGGCAATGAACCCACCCGTAAGGACCGGGTGAAATCACATGCTCAAAGATTATAACACAAACACCCACAAAAATCAAGTGTTATTTTCTATTTCTTCCTTTGGGTTATTTAAATCCCTAACAATCATTACCGAAAGGGTTGCGGCAACGCCGAAAAGTAACGCCAAAGAAACGGTTATAACCGTCTTTAAACCGGCTGTGCTTTTAAATTGCGAATTAAACATTTCATCGCAATAATCGGTGCTTAAATTTGCCGAGGTGTAAAAATTCAAAGAAACAATTTCGCTGTTTTTAACGGTTATATATCTTGTTAAAATATATTCGCCGCCGCTATCCTTGCTCTTTGCCTCAATTTTCAAATATTTTGAAGTGTCTTTTTCGATTACCTTGCCCTTTGCATTTTCAATGCCGCAAAGTTGGTAAGTAAGTGTTAAAATTTCTTCGTTTTTAAGCACCGCTAAATTTTTAACGGTTTTTGCAAATTCGTTTTTTAAAACAATTTCACGAATTTGTTTAGTGTTGTCTTTATTAACAGCCAAAAAAGTAATATTATTTTCACTGCAATATTCTGTTAATTCCTTTTCGGTCATTGAAAATGCCTGTGAAATTTTTTCGTTGTCCTTACCATATAGATAAAAGTCATCCGAAACCTCTAAGGCCGAAGCAACACCCATAAGCATTACTATTAAAGCAATAACACAAATTAGTATTTTTTTAAGCAACTCAGTTCACCTTGTTTTGTTTTTTGGCTGCGGTAAGTGTATTTTGCATAAGCATTGCAATGGTCATTGGGCCAACACCACCGGGCACGGGTGTGATATATGACGCTTTTTCTGAAACTTCATCAAACTTAACATCGCCAATAAGTTTGCCATCCACACGGTTAATGCCAACATCAATTACAACTGCACCTTCTTTTACCATATCAGCAGTTACAAAGTTTGGTCTGCCAACAGCCGCCACCAAAATATCGGCATTTTGGCAAACTTCTTTTAAATTTTTGGTTCTTGAATGGCAAATGGTAACTGTGCCGTTTTTGTGAAGCAATAACATGGACATTGGCTTACCAACAATATTACTTCTGCCAATTACAACGCAGGTTTTACCTGTGATATCAATGCCTTCATAAGCGAGCATTTCCATAATGCCTGCGGGGGTACAGGGCACAAAATCAAAATTTCCTTGCATAATTTTGCCAACATTTACAGGGTGAAAAGCGTCAACATCCTTTTCAGAAGATATTGCATTTATAACAATTTCTTCATCCAAATGCTTTGGAAGTGGCAACTGACACAAAATACCGTTGATACTTTCCTTTTTATTTAAGGTGTCAATGAGTGACAACAATTCTTCCTGTGTGGTGTTTTCGGGCAAGGCATATTCTTCAGAAATAATGCCAAGTGCCTCGCACGCCTTTTTCTTGTTTGAAACATAAACCTTTGATGCGGGGTCTTCACCAACAATAATAACCGCAAGGCCTGTGGTAATACCCTTTTCATTTAAAACCGCAACTTCGTTTTTAACGCGTTCTTTAACTGCGGCCGAAATAACCTTGCCATCAATCAGCTTGTACATTTTCTTCACCCTCTGTAATGGTTTCTATAATTTCTTCGGCTTCGCTTTCCTCATCCTCAAATTCTTCAGCGAAAACGCTTTCGTAAACCACGTTTTTCTCGTTAATCTTTTTGCGAATAACAACAATAGCAGCAGTACAACCAATAAAAAGTAACGCCGCAAGCAAGAACGAAACCTTAATTTCACCAAGCATTAAACTGTCTGTACGCAAAAGTTCAATAAATGCACGGCCGAAACCATACCACGCACCATACATTAAAACAGTTTCGCCACTGAAGGCACGCTTTTTGCTTAAAAAGTGAATTAAAACAAAGCCCGCAATGCACCAAATTGATTCATATAAAAAACAAGGGTGAACAAGACCTTCGCCCATTTCAAAAACGGTTACATCACTTTGCATACCCCACCAACTGCTGCCGGTAAAGGTGCCGTAAGCTTCTTGATTAACAAAATTACCCCAACGGCCAACGCCTTGACCAATTAAAAATCCCAAAGCTGCAAGGTCAAACATATCAAACACATTAACTTTACGGATTTTGCACATTATAAAGCCCATTACAAAGGCACCTATAACACCGCCGTAAATTGCCAACCCCGAAAAACCCGAAGAATCGCCAAAACCAAAGAAATCGCCAAAACTTTCAAGCTTTTGACCGTCAAAAATAACATAATATGCCCTGGCGCACAAAATCGCAACAGGGGTTGTAAAAAGCACAACATCAAGCACGCGGTCGATATCTAAATTAAAGCGTTTATAATTTGTATAAGCATATATAAGCGCACCCAAAAAGCCAATTGCTATTATAATGCCATACCAATAAATGTCCCAACCGCTACCGATGGGTAGGGTAAAAGCAACGGGGTTTAAGGTAATATCTATACCAAAAATTGTAACATCATAGCTCATTTTTTATTTCTCCTTTGGTGAAATAACCGACAAAACAGTGGCATCGTTATTTAAAAGTGCAAGACGTTTATAAACATCATCAACTGTTATTTTTTTAAGATATTTAATTTCATCAAACAGTCCTGTGTCGTTCATTGCACAGTCGACAAGACCCATTGTTATGCTTTCAACACTGTTAAAACCGCGAATGGCATTGCCATAAAGACCACTTCTTATTGCATTAAACAGTTTTTTGCTTAAACCTTCTTCTTTAAGACGGTCAATTTCGGCTTTAATTTCTTTTGCAATAACTTTTGGATTTTTAGATTCGCCTTCAAATATTACTGCCGAATATCCATCACCGTTAAAATATTCAAAAGAAAATTCATCATTTATAAGTCCGTCATTTGTAAGTCGTTTATAAAGCGGTGAAGAATCACCCGCTATCATTTCAAGCAACACTGCTGAACAAATGCGTTCCTTAACCGTTGGTTTTGCCTGGGCATTTTCTTTATATCCAAAGCAAAACATTGGTTGGGCCACTTCTAAAGCTTGTTCCACATAAGGTTTAACAACGCTTTCAGGTTCGGTTGGCATAATCCTAGCAAGTTCAAAGCTTTCCTTGGGTTTAATTGCTGCCTCAACCGTTTTTAAAATCTTTTCGGTATTAACATTGCCCGTAATACACAAAAACATATTTTGTGGGTTATAAAAAGTGTCATAACACTTATATAAAAGCTTGTCATCAATTTGCGCTATACTTTCAACTGTGCCCGCAATGTCAATACGAACCGGATGACTGTGATACATTGCATAAAGCATATTAAACATAACACGCCAAGCGGGGCTGTCATCATACATTCTAATTTCTTGCCCAATAATGCCTTGTTCTTTTTGAACTGTTGCAGCAGTAAAATATGGATTTTGCACAAAATCGAGCAATATGTCAAGATTTTCTTCAAAATTTGAAGAGCAATTAAAAATATAACAGGTTTTATCAAAAGAAGTAAATGCATTGGCGTAAGCACCTGTTTTTGCATATCTTGTAAAGGCGTCGCCATCTTCACTTTCAAAAAGCTTATGCTCTAAAAAATGGGCTATACCCTCGGGCACTTCTACCCTTTCGCCATTTACCGAAAAAACATTGTCTATTGAACCATATTTTGTGCCGAAAATTGCATAAGCCGAATTATAAAGTGGTTTTTCGCAAACAAAAACTTTAAGGCCACAATCTAAAACACATTTCACATAGCTTTCGCCGATTTCGTTTTCAAAAACTTCCTTTAACATATCGGTCCCTCCTTCGGCAAAAGTTTAAATATGGTGTGAAGCTTAACACCCTTTGCGGCGTAAATTACATCCTCACGGGTGATAAGTTTAATTTTTTCGATTATATCTTCGGGTGAATAAAGATTGTTATTGTTAATTTTAAGGGCATACCATAAATCAATTCCGTTTTGACTGTCGTAATGGCCCTTTAAAGAATCACAAATGCTTTTGATTGAAGATTCAAATTCAAAATCGGTAAATTCGCCCTTTTTCATAATTTCAAGTTGATTTAAAATTTCATCAATAGCTTTGTCAGCATTTTGCCATTCAACACCCGAATCAACAGTTATAAGACCCTTGTATCTTATGCTTCCTGCCGAACAGTAATAGCAAAGACTCATTTTTTCACGCACATTTGTAAAAAGGCGAGAATAAGGCCCACCGCCGAAAATGTCACACATTATCATAAGCGGTAAAGAAACATCGTCATCACCATACATTTCGCTTGAAAAACCAAGCACCAATTTGCCCTGTTGAATATCCATTTTTTCAAAAATTGTTTTAACCTTTTTAGCAGGTGCAGTGGGTTTGCAAATTCGATAATCGGTAATGTTTTCACGGTCGTGTGCGGCAAACCTTTCAGCAACCGATTCAAAAAACTTTGAAGGCAAACTTTCGCCAATAACCTGCACCCTTACAAATGCGGTTTTAAGCATATTAACCCAAGCATCATAAAGCGCTTCGCCGGTAATTTCTTCAACCTGTGCAACAGTGCCGCATTTTGAAACGCCATAAGCTTCGCCTTTATACATTTCACTTATAAGTCGGTTTTTGGCATAAACACGCTTTTCAGCCATTTCACCCTTTATATGTTCAATGGCTTTGCGTTTTTCTCGTTGCATGTCTTCTTCGGCAAAGGCATTGTTTTCGATATTGGGTTCGAAAATTAAACCTAAAACCATATCACTTGCCGCCTGCACCAAAGAATCACCATCTAATGTGAAACGGTCATTTATAACCGAAATTCTAATTCTTAAAAGCTGAGAGTCGCCATACTTTTCGGCCGAAGCATCAAGCCGTGCACCATATAATTTATTTAGCTTTAAATTAAGGGCAGAAAAATCAGGAAATTCCTTGCTTGAAGCCGTTAAAACAAAAGGCAACAACGCATTTTTAGCCACTGTTTCCTCTTTTAAAGGCATATAAAAGTTATACGAAATGCTTGTTGTGTTAAAGCGGTTATTTTTAATAAATAACCCTTCAACCCCGTTAGTTAAAGAAACAATTTTGTCAGACAATGAAAATTCTCCGTTTCAAATAGTTATAATTATAATTATTATACCATATATATGCCTTAATCGCAAGTTTTACATTGTGTTTATCGGCATATAATAAAGCGAAATTCACCTTTTTCAAATTTTCTTGACATTTTTTAAGGTAGTATATATAATTATATGGTCAGTTAAGCAACGAAATTAAATATATGTCGAGGCGTGGCTCAGTTTGGTAGCTTTGAGTTTGAGCGCATCCTGCGGATGATAAAGCGAAAACGAAAAGGCGCAGCGGTCGGCAAGCGAGAAACGGCAGTTTTGAGTCGTCGGGCACCGCAAGAGTAAGCTGCGTAGCAGTGCGAAATGAACTTCGCCACTTTAATTTCAATACAATTTAATATTTATATGTCGAGGCGTGGCTCAGTTTGGTAGAGCGCTGCGTTCGGGACGCAGAGGCCGCAGGTTCGAATCCTGTCGCCTCGACCATAAAAATAAAGACGGCTTTTTGCCGTCTTTATTTTTTATTTTTATATTCGCTTTTTAAAGTATCAATTCCATACCAACCTTTTGTGGTACAAGACCTTGCGCCTCATAAAACCGCATTGCTGAAGGGTTACAACTCCACACATTTAAGGTTAAATTATAGCATCCGCTATCCTTTGCAAGTTTTACGGCCGCTTCATAAAGTTCCTTGCCGATGTGTTTGCCGCGCAGGTTTTCGTCCACACACAAATCATCAATATACAAGGTTTTTATATCGGTCAAAATGGAATTATTTTCGTGCTGCTGAAAAATGCAAAAGCAATAACCCATAACTTCATCGTTTTCATCGACCGAAACAAGAATTGGACGCTTCTCATCACAAAGAAGTTGCTCTAGTTCGGCGTTTGAATACTTTGTGCCGATTTTAAAAATATCAGGCCTGCCGTTATGGTGCACAAGGCACACCTGCGAAAGCAGGTCGTTAATTTTGGGTATATCCTTTATTGTTGCATTTCTAATCATAATTCATCAAATTTTGCTAAGCATTTCGTCAATTGAATCATCGCTATTGAAATCAACATCGCATGGCTTTTTGATAAGCGACCAATATTCACAGTATTCGTGGCTGTCACCGTTTTCAACCACCTTGATATCCGAAAGACTTTCAACCTCTATCATAACATTGTCGGTATAGGTTTCAAACGAACAGTTTTCATCAGGATAAGGAAGTTCGCCGTGTTTTGCATCGTAACGCTTTCTGAAAATATCATCACCCAAAACATAATATGCAAGGCCTTTGTTAAGGTCGAACCCAAGTTTAGCAGGACCTGTTGCATTAACATCTTGCTTAATGGTTGTATATGTTTTGCCAAAACGAATGCGCTTGTCGCTTAAATCGGTATAAGGCCAAACGGAAATTGAACGGTTATGTAAAAGACCTGTGTCGTTTGTGTTCATTGGAAGAATTAAACATCCGCCCGCTTCACAAACGCTGATTGCCCAAACTGAAAATTCGCGTTTTTCACCGCTAATGTTTTTAACATTCATTTTTACAGTCATATCAGCGGTTTCGGGGGCCATTTTAATGGTAAGAGTTTTGGCAATGCCAACTTCTACATCTTCTGCAGATGTAAAAACAACGCTGTCATCCTTAACTTCGTATGCAACCGGTTTATCATCAGGTGTATATGTTTCGGGATAGCTTTCGGTGGTTACCCAAACCCTGTGACCGCCCATGCTTTCCCAAGCTTTGCCCTTGCCGAAAAATGCTTCATATTTTTCGTCGGTTAAGGGTGAAAACTTTTCACGGTGGTCATTCATAATGTTTTGTCCGCCAACAAAACCAAATCTAATGATACGGGGACCTAAATCAACTGTAACATAGGCCTCGATCACACCGTTTGAAATACAAACGCATTTGCCATACTTTTTGTAACTTTCGATAACACTTACATTTACCATTTTAATATGCTCCGTTTCTTTTGTTAATTATATCATACAGCGGTTTTAAATCAATACTGTCCTGCTGTAATTCAACCGTAAAAATATCATTTTCAGGGACACCCAAAACCTTAAAGTCGCATATTTTTTGACCGTAATAGTGGAAAGTAAAAACTTTACCAATATCGTCTTTATATGCCTGTTTTAATTGTTTTGCCCCTTCTGTTGTAAGGATACATTCGAGAAAGGTTTTGTCCCCATCAGATAACTGCGATACAGTCATAATATCATCCTCGGATATAACCACCTGGTTATCTGGGGTTGTAACCTTGAAATAATATTGGTATTCATAATCCATACTCTGATAAGACTTTTTATTTTGCTTAAACAACCAACTAAACATCATACGGTCGGTATAAGCATAATCCCAAGCGTTGTGGTCAACCCCCACAAGCTTTGTAATCTTAACAAGCTTACCACCTTCCGCTTTTATAGC
>JAZKYB010000120.1:0-1570 GCA_045611905.1 Acutalibacteraceae bacterium
ATAACCGACAAAACCGAGTCGCCTAAAAATTCTAGACGCTCGTTCGATTTTGTGCCGTTGCGCACTTCATTAGCATAAGAAGAATGATTAAGTGCGTTTTCCAAAAGTTTTACATTATTAAATTTATATTGGAGTCTTGCCTCTAAAACTTCCATTTTAAAAATCCTTTAATGAATTAGTAATATTTTCTATAACATTATTTTCCGCAAATAAAATTGCTTGTTTAATTGCGTTTTTAATGGCCTTAGCATCAGAATTGCCGTGTGCCTTAATAACCGGCTTTCTAACACCCAAAAGTGGTGCACCGCCAACCTCTGACGAGTCCATCATACTTTTAAGTGAATATAAATCTTTTTTAATCACAAGGGCCGCAAGTTTATTTTTTAAACTTTTATAAAGTGAATTTTTAATAAGTTTAAAGAAAGTAATTGCTGTGCCTTCGATAAGTTTTAATGCAATGTTTCCTGTAAAACCATCAGTAACCACTGCATCAACAACACCTTTTGGCATCTCACGGGATTCAACATTGCCAACAAAGTTGATTGGTGCGTTTTCCAAAAGTTTGTACGCTTCTTTTTGAAGCTCGCCACCCTTACTATCTTCAGTACCAATATTTAAAAGGCCGATTGTAGCGTTTTCTTTGCCTTCAACACCCTTTAAATAAGCCGAAGCCATAATACCAAATTGACAAAGCATTTCGGGGCGACATTCAGCATTAGCACCCATATCCAAAAGCATATAATGTCCATCCGGTGATGGTATCATACCTGCAAGTGCAGGGCGTTTAATGCCTTTAATTCTTTTTACAATAAAGGTGCCGCCAACAACAATAGCGCCTGTTGAACCTGCAGACACAAAAGCATCTGCTTTATCTTCTGCAAGTTCATTAAAAGCCACAGCCATTGAAGAGTCTTTATGCGCTTTTAAAAGACTTGTAGGTTCGTCATGCATATCTATAACATCATCAGTGTGAACAATAATAAGATTTTCATTAAATTTTAAATTGTTTTCGGTTATAACCTTTTTGATTTCAGTTTCATTACCAACAAGAGTTATATCAACACCAAATTCGTTTGAAGCAGCCGCAGCGCCCTTTACAATTTCTAAAGGTGCATTATCGCCGCCAAAAGCATCTACTACTATACGCATTTTTTAAAACTCCTTATTTTTAAAAAATTCAAGTGACCGAAGTGACAACGCCATGTATCTTTCACGCTTGTCTCTAATATGGTTTTCAAGCGGTGGTATAATGCCAAAATTTGCGCCCATTGGTTGAAAATTAACAACCGATTCATCAGTAATGTAATTTAAAAGCGCACCAATCATTGTGAAATTTGGTAAAATAATCGGCGCAGTACCCTTAACCTTTGCAACCGCATTTAGACCTGCAATAATTCCACTTGCCGCCGATTCCATATACCCCTCAACACCCGAAAGTTGACCCGCAAATAAAATATTATCATTGTCTTTAAGTGATAAATCAGCCTTTAATAGACGAGGTGAATTTATAAACGAATTTCTATGCATAACACCAAAACGCATAAATTCAGCATTTTCAAGACCGGGAATA
>JAZKYB010000121.1:0-5397 GCA_045611905.1 Acutalibacteraceae bacterium
CGCTTTTCTTCCTTGATTACATTGCTTGCGGCAAAAACGTTCCCGAAAAAATTGCTTCAATCGTTTCCGGCGTTGCAGAGGGCTGTGTTCAGTCCGGCGCGGCTCTTATCGGCGGTGAGACTGCAGAGCATCCCGGTCTTATGCCTCTTGAGGATTATGACCTTGCAGGTTTTGCTGTGGGCATTGTTGATAAAAAGAAAATTCTTGACAATAAAACAATGCAAGAAGACGATGTTGTTATTGCGCTTGCTTCAAGCGGCGTTCATTCGAATGGCTTTTCACTTGTTAGAAAGGTGTTTGATATCGGCAACTGTGACCTTAATGAAAAATTCGACATACTTGAAGGCAAAACACTTGGCGAAACACTTTTGGCACCAACCAAAATTTATGTTAAATCAATTCTTGCACTTTTAGATAATGTAAAAGTTCGTGCTATTTCACACATTACCGGCGGTGGCTTTTATGAAAACATTCCAAGAAGCATTCCCGATGGCTTTGGTGCTGAAATTGTAAAATCTTCTATTAAGGTTTTACCTATTTTTAACCTTTTACAACAAAAAGGCAATATCCCTGAAAGAGATATGTATAACACATATAACATGGGTGTTGGTATGAGCGTTGTTGTTGCTAAAGAAGATGCCCAAAAGGCATTAGAAATTCTTAAAGCAAACGGCGAAGATGCTTATATCATTGGTAAAATCGTTAAATCGGACACAAAAATCACAATTATTTAAGGTGTTAAAATGAAAAATATTGCAGTTTTAGTTTCAGGCGGCGGCACAAACTTACAAGCCCTTATAAATGCACAAATGGATGGGATTATTTCATCCGGTAAGATTACACTTGTAATTTCAAATAATCCCGATGCATATGCCCTTACCCGTGCAAAAAACAGCGGTATAAAAACTGTTGTTTGCAACAAAAAAGAACTTATGGAAAAATTTGAAGATGAACTTATTGCTGTTTTAGAAGAAAACAATATTGATTTCATTGTTTTGGCGGGCTTTATGTGCATTTTAAGCGAAAAGTTTACCACCCGCTTTGCTGACAGAATTATAAATGTTCACCCATCACTTATTCCCTCTTTTTGCGGCAAAGGTTTTTATGGATTAAAGGTTCACGAAGCTGCTTTGGAATATGGCGTTAAGGTTACCGGTGCCACTGTGCATTTTGTTAACGAAATTCCTGATGGTGGCAAGATTATAATGCAAAAAGCTGTAAATATTTTAGAAAACGATACACCCGAAACACTGCAAAAGCGTGTTATGGAAGAAGCCGAATGGCGAATTCTTCCATTAGCCCTTGAAAAAGTTTGTAGCGAAGTTTTAAAGTGAGGTAATAAAATGTCTTTATTTGATTTAAAAAAATTGTTAAGTGAAAATTCATACCCTGGTCGCGGTATTGTTATCGGCAAATCTGCTGATGGCACAAAGGCAATGATAGCTTATTTTATTATGGGCAGAAGTGAAAACAGTCGAAACCGAATTTTTGAACGCTTTGAGAGCGGTATGCGTACCAAAGCGTTTGATGAAAGTAAGCTTTCTGACCCGCATCTTATAATTTACAACCCATATTTACAAATTGATAATATGGATATTATCACAAATGGTGACCAAACAAACACTATTTATGATTATGTTAAAGAAGGTAAAACTTTTGAAGATTCACTTCGAACACGCGAATTTGAAGATGACGAACCTAACTATACCCCACGAATTTCAGGTATTCTTTATTATGCGAATAATAACTTTACCTATAAACTTTCAATTTTAAAAAGCGCTAACGGAAGACCCGTTTGTAACCGTTATTTTTACGATTACGCCCCCGAAAACGGCATTGGTCATTTTATTCATACATATAAATGTGATGGCAACCCCATTCCCTCTTTTTATGGTGAACCCGAAGAAATAACCATGCCAAACACAGCAAAGGAATTAGCCGACATTTGTTGGAATAATTTAAACCAAGACAATAAGGTTTCTTTATTTGTTCGAACAGTTGATTTAGAAAACGGCGAAGCTGAAGAAATTATTATAAACAAAAACATTTAAGGAGAGTAAAAATGAAAGAATTTGAGCTTAAATATGGTTGTAACCCCAACCAAAAGCCATCAAAAATTTATATGGCCGACGGCAGCGAATTGCCAATTGAAATTTTGTGCGGCAGACCGGGTTATATTAACTTTTTAGACGCTTTTAACTCTTGGCAGTTAGTAAAAGAATTAAAAGAAGCTTTGGGTCTACCTGCTGTTACCTCCTTTAAACACGTAAGTCCTACCAGTGCTGCAGTTGGTACTGTTTTACCTGAAAAACTTAAAAAGGCCTGTTTTGTTGATGATATTGAAGGTCTTGATGATTCGCTTTTGGCTTGTGCTTATGCAAGGGCTCGTGGTACTGACCGTATGTGTTCTTTTGGTGACTGGGTTGCCCTTTCAGATAAATGTGATGTAACAACAGCACTTCTTATTAAGCGTGAAGTTTCTGACGGTGTAATTGCTCCCGATTATGACCCTGAAGCTTTAGAAATTTTAAAATCAAAAAGAAACGGTAATTATAATATCGTTAAAATTGACCCTAATTATGTTCCTGCTCCGCAAGAAACCAAACAGGTTTATGGTATCACATTTGAACAAGGCCGCAACAATTTTAAGATTGATAACGACTTACTTTCAAATTTGGTTACCGAAAACAAAAACTTACCCGATAACGCAAAGCGTGATTTAATTATCTCGTTAATCACCTTAAAATACACACAATCAAATTCGGTTTGCTTTGCAGTTGATGGTCAAGCAATTGGTGTTGGTGCGGGTCAACAATCTCGTATTCACTGCACACGTCTTGCTGGCAGCAAAGCTGATACTTGGTTTTTGCGTCAACACGACAAGGTGTTAAATCTTCCCTTTATGGACAATATCGCCCGTCCCACACGCGACAATGTTATTGATGGTTATATTAACCGCAATGAAGAAGATGTTTGCGCCGACGGTAATTGGCAAAAATATTTTACCGAACAACCCGCCCCATTAACCGATGATGAAATTAAAGAATATTTAAAGACCATTTCAGGTGTTTCACTCGGTTCGGACGCTTTCTTCCCATTTGATGATAACATTGAACGTGCTTATAGAAGCGGCGTTTCTTATATTGCCGAACCCGGCGGTTCTATCCGTGATGATGCTGTAATTGATTGCTGCAATAAATATGGTATTGCAATGGCATTTACAGGCATGCGTTTATTCCACCACTAATTTTAGGAGATTTGTAATAATGAACTTTTTTGAAGAACTTAAAAATTTCGACAGTGAAGTTGCTGCCGCTTGCGAAAACGAGCTTAACAGACAACGTCACAATATAGAACTTATTGCTTCTGAAAACATCGTTTCCCCTGCTGTTTTACTTGCCGCAGGTGGTGTTTTAACCAATAAATATGCCGAAGGTTATCCAACAAAACGTTATTATGGTGGTTGTTACTGTGTGGACGTTGTTGAAGATATTGCCAGAGAACGTGTTAAAAAACTTTTTGGCTGTAATTTTGCCAATGTTCAACCACACAGTGGTGCAAATGCAAACCTTGCGACATTTTTTGCCCTTGTAAACCCGGGCGACACAGTTATGGGTATGAACCTACAACAAGGCGGTCACTTATCACATGGTTCACCTGTTAATATTTCAGGCAAATATTTCAACATCGTGCCTTACGGTGTTAGCGATGAAACCGAAATGATTGACTATGAAGAAATGCTTAAAATAGCAAAAGAATGTCAACCAAAGCTTATTGTTGTTGGTGCAAGCGCATATTCAAGAATTATTGACTTTAAGCGTTGCCGTGAGATTGCCGATGAGGTTAATGCATATTTAATGGTAGATATGGCACACATTGCAGGTCTTGTTGCTGCAGGTGTTCACCCATCCCCAATTCCTTATGCACATGTTGTTACCTCTACCACACATAAAACTCTTCGTGGCCCACGTGGCGGTTTAATTCTTACAAACGATGAAGAACTTGCGAAGAAAATTGATAAAGCAGTTTTCCCAGGCACACAGGGCGGCCCTTTAATGCACATTATCGCTGCTAAAGCCGTTTCTTTCGGCGAAGCTCTTACTGATGAATATAAAGAATATCAAAAACAGGTTGTAAAAAATGCTGCCGCTTTAGCAGACGCTTTAAAAGAACAAGGTTTCAAGCTTGTATCAGGCGGTACTGACAACCATTTAATGCTCTTAAATCTTGTTAATGAAGGCATTACAGGTAAAGAACTCGAACATCGACTTGACGAAGTTCACATTACCGCTAATAAAAACACCATTCCAAATGACCCACAAAGTCCATTTATCACAAGCGGTTTGCGTATTGGTACACCTGCCGTTACAACACGTGGCTTTAAAGAAGAAGAAATGAAGAAAATCGCTAAATGGATTAGAGAAATTGTTGATGATTTCGACGGCAATAAAGAACGTGTTTCAAAAGAAGTACAAGATTTATGCGCTAACTTCCCCATTTATTAAGGAGTATTTAAATGAAAATAATGGTTGTAGGTGGTGGCGGTCGTGAACACGCCATCATTAAAAAGCTAAAAGAAAATAAAGAAATTACTGAAATTTTTGCACTTCCCGGCAATGGCGGTATGGCAAATGATGCAACCCTTGTTAATATCGGTGCTAAAGATATTTCTGCAATTGTTGACTTTGCAAAGAATAACGATATTGACTATGCAGTTGTTGCACCCGATGACCCACTTGTGCTTGGTTGTGTTGATGCGCTAAACGAAATTGGTATTGATTGCTTTGGCCCAAATAAAGCCGCCGCAATCATTGAAGGAAGTAAAGTTTTTTCAAAAAACCTTATGAAAAAATATAACATTCCAACTGCCGAATATGAAGTTTTTACCGATTTAGAAGCTGCACTTTCATACCTTGAAACCGCACCAATTCCAACAGTTATCAAAGCCGACGGTTTGGCTCTTGGAAAGGGTGTTATAATTGCCGAAACACGTGATGATGCCAAGGCAGCCGTTCGTTCAATGATGGAAGATAAAATTTTTGGTGAAAGCGGCAGTCAAGTTGTTATTGAAGAATTTTTAACCGGTCCTGAAGTTTCTGTACTTTCATTTACCGACGGTGAAACCGTTGTGCCAATGGTTTCTTCAATGGACCATAAACGTGCTTTAGACGGTGATAATGGTCTTAATACGGGCGGTATGGGTACAATTGCCCCAAACCCCTATTACACCGATAAAATTGCAAAAGAATGTATGGATAAAATCTTTATTCCAACAATCAATGCAATGAAAGCCGAAAATCGCACCTTTAAAGGTTGCCTTTATTTTGGCCTTATGATTACACCAAACGGCGTTAAGGTTATTGAATATAACTGCCGTTTCGGTGACCCCGAAACACA
>JAZKYB010000122.1:0-2344 GCA_045611905.1 Acutalibacteraceae bacterium
GTAAGTCGTCAATCTGTTCACCGACACCAATAAACTTAACAGGAATTCCAAGTTCATTCTTGATTGCAAGAACAACACCACCACGAGCTGTACCGTCAAGTTTTGTAAGAACAATACCTGTTATATCGGCAACGTTTTTAAATTCACGTGCTTGATTAACCGCATTTTGTCCTGTTGCGGCATCCAAAACAAGCAAGGTTTCAAGCGATGCGTTTGGCAATTCGCGGTTAATTACACGATATATTTTTGCAAGTTCGTCCATTAAGTTTTTCTTATTGTGAAGTCGGCCTGCAGTGTCACAAATTATAACATCTGCACCTTTTGATTTGGCAGATGCAATAGTGTCAAAAACAACGCTTGCAGGGTCAGTACCCTCAACGCTTTTAACCATTGTAACATCGGCACGTTGGGCCCAAACACAAAGTTGGTCAATAGCGGCTGCACGGAAGGTATCAGCAGCGCCCAAAACAACCTTTTTACCATGCGATTTTAAAATGGCTGAAAGTTTGCCAATGGTTGTTGTTTTACCCACACCGTTAACACCAATAACCAAAATTATTGAAGGTGTCGTTTCAAGTTTTAAGCCCTCATCATCGCCAAGCATTTCGGCAATAATTTCCTTCATAAGCCCCTTGATAACAGCGGGGTCGGTTATGCCCTGCTCTTTAATCTTTTTGCGAAGCAAGTCGCAAATTTCAGTTGCAGTTGTAACACCAATATCCGACATTACAAGCATTTCTTCAAGCTCTTCAAAAAGTTCTTCATCAATTTTTGTAAAGCTGTTAACAATGCTTGTAACACCATTTGCAATTGAATTTCTTGTTTTTTGCAGTCCTTGTTTAATTTTGCTGAAAAAACCCATTAACCCACCTGATTTTCAAGTAATTTCTTTTCGAGTTCTGAAACATTCAGTTCCAAAAGCTTGGTAATACCCTTTTCTTGCATTGTTACACCATAAAGCATATCAGCGGCCTCCATTGTGCCACGGCGGTGTGTAACGCAAATAAATTGGGTGTTAAAGTCGCTTGACTTCATATAATCTGCAAATCGTTCAACGTTAATATCGTCAAGTGCCGTATCAACTTCATCCAAGAAGCAGAAAGGCGGTGCACTTACACGCATGATTGCAAAATAAATTGAAAGTGCAATAAGCGCTTTTTCGCCACCCGAAAGACCGTCAAGACTTGGTACCTTTTTACCAGGCAATTTAACATCAATATCAATACCGCTTTCCAAAATATTTTCAGGGTCAGAAAGTGTAAGCGAAGCACTTCCGCCACCGAAAAGTTCGGTAAAGGTTTTAGAAAAGTTTTGACTAATTTTTGTAAAGCCCTCGGCAAAAATTTCCTGCATTTGCGAAGTTAACTGATTTATAAGTTTATTAAGTTGAGCACGTGATGCTTCAACATCTTCAATTTGAGCGGATAAGAAGTTATAACGTTCGCTAACCTCTTTGAATTCCTCAATAGCCGAAACATTAACATTGCCAAGTGCACGAATTTTGTTTTTAATTTCAACAAGTGTTTTCTTAGCAAGTGTTGGATTTTCAATTTCAATGCCAATTTTTTCGGCTTCGCTGCGGGTAAGTTCATATTCATCGTAAAGTTTTCTGATAACATCATCATATTCACGCATCATAACTTCTTTACGTTCTTGAAGTCGTGCAAGCTCACCACTAATTTGTTCACGGCGAAGTGTATTTTCACGTTCGCTGTTGCGAAGTTCAACACCGAATTTTTCGGCACCGTTTCTTTGCTCAATAAAGTCGGCAATGTTCTTTTCACTTGCTTCAATTTTAGCAGCGGCATCACCAATATTGTCATTAATTTCATTAATTTCTGCCTTTAAGTTTTCACACTTAAATTGTAAAGCAGCAATTTCGCTATCAATAGCAACGGCTCGATTTGCACGGTCCTCTGCCATGTTTTCAAGTGCCTTTGCCGAAATAGTAAGTGCTTCAATATCCTTTTGTGCCTCAATTACCGATAGCTTAACAGCGGTAATATTATCAGCAAGGGCTTCACGGGTTGCGTTAAGACCATCCCTATCGCCCGACATTTTGTCGATTTCTGCCCTAATTTCAGCTTTCTTAGCTTCAATTTCGGAAATTTCTTTAGCCGCAAAAACAGTAATTTGTTTTAATTCTTCCTGCTTTTGACTGCCAAGTGTTTGCTCATCAACAAGCTCTTTAAGTAAAAGCTTTGCATTGTCACAAAGGTCACCAATACGCTTAAGTTCGGCAACTGTGCGGATTTTATCCTCATTAGCGGTTAAAATATCGGCTTTAACTGCGGTAATGTCCGCCTCTACTTCAGCCAAAGCGTTTTGTGCATCGGTTAATTTA
>JAZKYB010000123.1:0-6077 GCA_045611905.1 Acutalibacteraceae bacterium
CGCGGAGCAAAAGGCGAAAAAGGTGATACGGGACCCCAAGGTGAAAAAGGAGAGCCGTGCAAGTACAGTGACTTTACTGTCGAACAGTTAGAAAACCTACGCGGTCCACAAGGCGAAATTGGCAAAACAGGACCCAAAGGCGAAAAAGGTGATACAGGTCCGCAAGGTGAAAATTATATTTTAACCGAAAGTGATAAGCAAGAAATTGCAGGAATGGTTGAAGTTGGAAATACACCCACAAGCGATAATTGGTGTGTCATAGCAAATACAACACTTACTGAGAATATTGGTTCTGAAAAGGCGGCTCAAAAGTTTTTTGAAATTACAACGGATATTAACGGCAATCCTTTATCCGAAAAAAATATAAGACATTTAAGAATGCACTTTTATTTTCCAAAAAGTGAAGACGCTATTTACAATACTTTTCTTACGTGGTTAACACCAAACGGAAAAGATGTGGGCGGTATCCAGTGTGCAGAAGATAGGTATTACTCTTGTTCGATAGATGTAATGAATGAAAAGAGAGCGTATGTTACACGCCCGCTTAGTCCGTCACCATCTTATTCCAGCGGAAATCTATATGTTGATATTGGTGTGGACAAAGATAATCTATTCGGTGGGAAAGATAAAATCGAATATATAGCTTTCATTACAAATTATCCAAACGCCACGATATTACCCATCGGCACTAAAATAATGATAACGGGGTGGTAAAATGAAAAGTTTAATTAACGGAAAGTATGTTGAGGTTGTTGAGGAACAACTAACACAAGAACAAATAGCACTTATTGAAGCCGAGCAAAAAGAAACCACTCAAATGCAAATTGCCGAATTAAAGCAAAAATTAAATGATACCGACTATCAAGCAATTAAATTTGCGGAGGGTTGGCTCACTGAAACCGAATATGCACCAATTAAAGCACAACGCCAATTATGGCGAAATGAAATAAACGAACTTGAAGAAATTTCGAAATCGGAAGAGGTGAGTGAATAGTGGAATATAAAAATGCCGTATTAAAAAAAGGCAAACACAAAGTGACAAGTCCTTATGGTATGCGCACAATTTTTGGAGCACGAAAAATGCACAATGGAATTGATTTGGTTGGCGAAGGTTCAACACTTGATTATATTGTTGCATTTGCTGATGGCATTGTTAAGGTTTCAAAATATTCATCATCGGCCGGTGAATATGTTGAACTTGACCACGGAAGTTGCTTTACAAGATATTTACATATGAAAAAAGGTAGTCGCACAGTTAAAGTGGGACAAGCCGTTAAAAAAGGCGAAATACTTGGTTATATGGGTGCAACCGGCAATGTAACAGGGGCACACCTTCATTTTGATATTAAAATTAACAATGCATTCGCAGACCCTGAACCCTATCTTAAAGGTGAAAAGGAATTTAACAAAGCGGATGTGAATATAATTAGAGAATGGCAAGTATCTGCAATTTTAGACGGCTTTGAATTTTCAAAATTTGGTGCCGATGGTAAATGGGGTGCCGAATGCGAAAGTGTTGCAAAGAAAGCTATTTGCAAAAAAAGAATAAGCTATAAATACCCATATCTTACAAAGCTTGTACAAAAAGCGGTTGGTGTTAAGGTGGATGGAAAATTTGGTAAAGACACAAAAAATGCTGTTATCAGTTTTCAAAAAAACAACGGCTTAAAGCAAGATGGATGTGTTGGTGTAAACACCTGGAAAAAGATTTTAGGGGTGAAATAAATGAATAAACAAAAATTTTTAAAATGGGTTAAGGCGGCAGGTGTGCGTTCGCTTAAAACAATTGCAGAAACCGCCTTAGCGTTAATAGGCACAAACACAATTGGGATTACCGAAGTTGATTGGTTAGGTATTTTAAGTGCTTGTGCACTTTCGGGTGTGGTAACAATACTTACTTGTATAAAAGGTTTACCTGAAATTAAAGAATAAACAAAAAACACTTAGAGTCAAGCTCTAAGTGTTTTTTAATTAAAGTAATTCTTTAACAATTTCTGCATTGCTTTTTGGTGATAAAAGTGCGGGTGGAATGTCAAAAACAGTTTTGCAACCAAATTCACCCTTTTGGTTTAAGCGGTATGCCGCACGGGCATAGGCCACTAAAACACTTGCGGTAAATTCGGGGTTTGAATCAAGCTTTAAGCTGTATTCAATAATATGTGTGTTTTCATTCTGCCAACCGGTTTTACCACTTCTGATAACGGTGCCACCGTGTGGAAGTGCGGAATGTTCGCGTTTCATTTCTTCCATTGAAATAAAGTGAACGGTGGTGTCATAATCGGCAAAATAGTTTGGCATTTCTTTGATTTGCTTTTCAATTAACGCTGTGTCGGCATTATCTTTTGCCACAACAAAGCAAACACGGGTGTGTTTTTGGCGGGTTGTAAGGGTTGGGTTTTCACCACTTCTTACGGCTTCAACCGCTTCGTCAACGGGCACTGTGTATTGCCTTGCATCAATTACGCCATCAATGCGTCTAATCGCATCAGAATGGCCTTGGCTAACGCCCTTGCCCCAAAACGTATAATCGTTACCATTTGGTAAAACAGCGTTTGCATAAAGGCGGTTAAGGGAGAACATACCGGGGTCCCAACCAACCGAAATAATACCTATTTTACCGCTGTTTTTGGCATTTTGATCAACATTTTCAAAATGCTGTGGAATTTTTGCGTGTGTGTCAAAACTGTCAATAACATTGAAATATTTAACATATTCGGGGGTTTGCACCGGCAAGTCGGTTGCGCTGCCACCACAAATAATTAAAACATCGATTTCATCTTTTTTGTTTAAAAGCTCATCAATATGGCAAACCTTTGCGCTTTCGGTTAAAATTTTAACCGTTTCGGGTGAACGGCGAGTAAACACATAAGAAAGTTTAATATCATTTGTGTTTTTAATTGCACATTCAACGCCACGACCCAAATTGCCATATCCTAAAATTGCTACATTTATCATCATATCACTTCCAATGCTAAATTATATAATAAGTATAGCACGCTGTCAATTGTTTATTTCAACTTTTTTTGCCTCTAAAAGCGCGGCTTCTTCGGGGTTGTGGGTGATAAGAATAATTGTTTTATCTTGTGCAAATTCTTTTATGCAGTTAATGGTTAGCATTAAATTATTTTCATCAATGCCGTTAAAGGGTTCGTCTAAAATAAGCAAATCAAACGGCACTGACAAAGCCCTTGCAATTGCTGCTCGGCGTTTCATACCACCAGAAAGGGAAGCTGGATATGCATTTTGGGTTTCACTAATACCAAGCGCTGAAAGAATTTTCTTACCCTTTTCTTTATCGCCACCGACAAGCTCAATGTTTTGCATAACAGTATAATACGGCAAAAGTCTGTTTTCTTGAAAAACGACCGAAGGTTTTGTTGTTGAAACAACAATTTCGCCATTATCGGCCTTTAAAAGCCCTAAGATAAGGTTTATAAGGGTGGTTTTTCCGCATCCTGATGGGCCCGACAGCCAAATTTTTTCACCTTTTTTAATATTGAGCGAGAAGTTGTTTATTACCAACTTTTTGCCGAAGGAAAAGGAAAGATTTTTAATTTTTAGCATTTAAAAACCTCCTTACCGCTTGCTTTAAAACCACTTCCAAAACAACTGAAAGCAAAGCAACCACAACGGTAATTGCAAATACCGCAGGCATATCATAATAATTCTTATTGTCGTTTAAAAGTGTGCCCAACGCAAGTTGTGGTCGGCAAATTACTTCGGCCGCAATGCCTGACTTCCACGCAAAGCCAAGTGCCGTAAGGCAGGATGTTAGAAGTGTTGGCATAATAAACGGCAATTTTATTTTAAAGAAAACTTTTGCAAAAGAAAGTTTATATACTTTTCCAAGTTCCAAATACTTTTTGTCAATACCCGAAAGGGCGGTTTGTGTTGTTGACCAAATCATTGGCAACACCATTAAAAATGCAATGAAAATTGGCATTTCACTGCTTTCAAATGAATAAAAAGCAAGAATTATAAACGAAGCCACGGGCACGGCCCTTATGATTTGCATAACAGGTTTTGTTATATCATTAAAAAGTGAAAACTTGTTTGCGGCTATGCCACCGAAGAAACCAACGGCAACACCCAACACAAAGCCGATAATAATGCGGGAAATTGACTTTAAAATAGAAAGATAAAATTGCCCCGTTTGAGAAAGGACAAACAGTGCCTTTGCGGTTTCAAGCGGGGAGGGAATTAGAAAATTATCGTTAATAATCATGGCAATTGCCTGCCATATTAACACCCAAAGGGCCAATATGGCAGTGCCTTTTAAAAATTTTTTCATTAAATTAATTTACTCCGTAATAAAAATCATCAGCGGGCAAATTGAAACCAATGCTTTTTGCATTCTGTCTGAAAAGGAAGTCAAGATATTCAGAAAGGTTTGTTTTCATAGTTTTGCCATCTTGATAAACAACATTGCAAAGCGGAATTGCTTTTTTAGCAATTGCTGCGGGGGCTATAATCTTATATTTTTCGCAAAGTGTTGCAGTGCCTTCAAGGTCGCTGTTTGTTTTTTCGATAGATTCTTTATATTCTTTAAGAAATTCTTTAACTGCTTCGGGGTTTGCTTCGGCATATTCTTTTCTAACAATAATGCAGCCCATTGTAAGCGCTTGGTCGTTGAACTTATCCCATTCATCATTTATGTTAATAACAATTTTTGCACCTTCAACATTGGCGGTAATATTGGTTGCAACGGGTTGGGGTGCCACAACAACTGCCTTTTCGTTTTGCTTCATTTTCACAACAAGCTCTTGTGGTTGGCTTACAAATTCAATTTTAACATCCTTGCCAATAGTAAGACCGTTGTTTTCAATGATGTTGTTTATAATATATTCAGGGTTAGCACCTTGACCTGTTGAATAAATTGTAAGTCCCTTAAGGTCTTCGACAGAGTCAATTTCATATCCTTTTGTAACAACATTTAAAACGCCTAATGTGTTAACCGCTAAAACCTGAACGCCGCCATCGGTTGCGTTATAAAGGGTTGAAGCAAGGTTGGTTGCAACTGCGGCAATATCTGCTTCGCCATTTTTTATTTTTGCAACAATTTCATCATTATTTGCAGCCAAAGCAATATTATAATTCAAACCGCCTTCTTTGTTTTCAGCTTTTTGCATAAGGTTGGCAAGACCGACTCCTGTAGGTCCTGCAATACCATAAATATTGCAAGTGACTTCTTTTAAATTGATTTTGCCTTTGCAAGCTGCAAAGCTGAAAATCAAGCAAATTGTCATTAAAACACTAATAATTTTTTTCATTTTTAATCACCTTTATTTTATTATTATTTTTTATAATAGAACCTTGCGCTTCAAGTGAATTTAACGCGCGATAAAGCGATGCACGGCTTATTCCAAGCGTTTTTGAAAGCAGGGTCATATTTTTGGGAATTTCCATTTCACAATTGATATCCATTTGTGAAGTAAGGTATTTATATAATGTGTTGTCAGCCCCGTTCGAAGAAACAACATTTAATTTTTTGTTTAAAAACCGCACCTTTTCGGATAAAAAGGTAATATAGTTTACAGCCGTTTGCGGATATTTTTCAAAAATGTTTAAAAGTTCGGCTTCGGTTATAAATAACACTTCTAAATCGGTTTTAGCAGTAATTGTACTTATGTAATTTTTTTCGCCACCAAACACAGCCGCCGCACCAAAAGACATACCTTTTTCAAAATTTTTTAAATGGGTTTCGTTTTCATTGTCGGATTTTGCAACCGCAACACCCCTTGTAATGAAACCAATAGCATTTGAAAAATTTTGACTGCTATAAACAATGTCTCCCTTTTCAAAGGTAACAACAGGTGAAAAATTTGAGGTAATTTCGCAAATTTGTTGTTTATTCAAACCTTTGATTAGGAAAAAATCTTCATATTTCAACAACTTACACCCCCAAAAGTGTTTCATTTGATACACTTTATTATATTATAGCACATATTTCCAGTCTGTCAATCTATAAAATGTGAAACTTTGCAAAAAATAAAAAATAGTACTTGACAAATCGGTGTTCGTTCGTTATAATATACAAGTCGCTTTAAGTTATGGCTGTATAGCTCAGTTGGCTAGAG
>JAZKYB010000124.1:0-3086 GCA_045611905.1 Acutalibacteraceae bacterium
GTACTTTAAACCGTAAAGCATTGGCACAAAAAGCTTTTAAAGATGAAGAAAGCACCGACCTTTTAAATAAAACCCTTTTGCCTTATATAAAAGAGCTTGTTTTAAACGAAATTGAAGGGGAATATGTTCTTTTAGATGCCCCAACACTTTTTGAAAGTGGTATAAATGAAATTTGTTTTAAAACGGTTGCGGTTTTAAGTGACAGGGAATTACGGCTTGACCGCATAATGAAAAGGGATAATATAACCAAAGATGCTGCATTGCTTCGAATAAATGCAGGCAAAACCGATGATTTTTATAAAAATAATTGCGATTTTGTAGTATATAATAATGCAGATGAACAAACTTTTGATAATGAGTTTTCAAATCTTTTAAGGGAGATTTTGTTATGAGCAATGTTAAAGACTTAAAAAACAAACTTTTTTTGGAAAGAAAAAACGGCCGCCTTATTGTAAGTGATGAGGTTTTAGAAAAAGCTGATGGTTATTGCGAAGGTTATAAAGCATTTTTAGATGCCGCAAAAACTGAACGCGAAGCAGTTAAAGAAGCTATAAAAATGGCCGAAAGCAAGGGCTTTGTTCCCTTTGAAATGGGCAAAAAATATGAAAAAGGTGCAAGGGTTTATTTTAATAACCGTGGCAAAACAATTGCCTTGGCTGTTATTGGCGAAGAAAAGGTTGAAAATGGCGTTAATATTACCGCCGCACATATCGATTCACCCCGACTTGATTTAAAACCAAACCCCCTTTATGAAGACAGTGATTTAGCACTTTTCAAAACACATTATTATGGTGGCATTAAGAAATATCAATGGACAGTTACCCCATTGGCGCTTCATGGCGTTTTTGCTTTGAGAAATGGTGAAGTTATTGAAGTTTCTATTGGCGAAAAAGAAGACGAACCAAAGTTTGTTATTGGTGATTTGTTGCCACATTTGGCCGCTGAACAAAGCAAGCGCACCTTAAACGAAGGTATTAAGGGTGAAGAACTTAATGTTTTGGTTGGCAGTCATCCCTTTAAAAGTGATGAAGGCAGCGAACTTGTAAAGCTTAACATTTTAAAGCTTTTAAACGAAAAATATGGCATTACCGAAGGCGATTTTTTATCGGCCGAGCTTGAAATGGTGCCTGCTTTTAAAGCGTGTGATATCGGCTTTGACCGTTCGTTAATTGGTGGTTATGGTCAAGATGACCGTGTTTGTGCATATCCAGCCCTTACCGCAATTTTAAATGTTGAAAACCCAAAGAAAACTGCGGTTGCAATTTTGGCAGATAAGGAAGAAATCGGTTCAAGCGGCAACACAGGTTTAGAATCTGATTTTTTGCGTTTCATAATTGGTGACCTTGCAAAAATGCAAGGTGGTGATGCTACTGTGGCACTTCGCAATTCGAAATGTCTTTCGGCTGATGTTAATGCCGCCTTAGACCCCACTTTCCCCGATGTTATGGAACGTAAAAACGCAAGTTTTGTAAACTATGGTGTTGTGGTTACTAAATATACAGGTGCTCGCGGCAAGGCGGCCACATCTGATGCATCGGCCGAATATGTTGCCGAAGTTTTGGCACTTTTAGATAAGGCAGATATTGTTTGGCAAACAGGCGAACTCGGTAAGGTTGATTTGGGCGGTGGCGGAACCGTTGCTCAATATATCGCAAACATGGGTGTTGATGTAATCGATTTGGGTGTGCCTGTGTTATCAATGCACGCACCGTTTGAAACCACTGCAAAGTTTGACGTTTATATGTGTTACCGTGCAATGTATGAATTTATGAAGTAACCTTTGTCACATTTTTGCATAAAATGTTATTGGTTAACAGCCAATAATATTTTAAAGGTGAAGATGTATGTTAGACAACAGATGTAATTGTTGCAATATGGGTTGTCGCACAAAGGTGACAGCTTGGGTAATTGGTATAACTTTATTTTTAGCGGCTCTTTTAATCGGTGCGGTTGTGGGCTCCTTTTTCGCAACCTTTGTAACCGAAAACATCGTAGCGCTTGCAATTTTTGGCATTGTGCTTTTGCTTGGCGCAATATTTACAGCGCTTTTCGCACGTTGCAGATGTGAAGAATAAATAAAAAGCCGTCCAACAGGGCGGCTTTTTCAAAAAGGATGTTTTTAATAATGAAACTTGGAAGATATCGCCATTTTAAAGGTAATGAATATGAAGTTTTGGCAGTTGCCAACCACAGCGAAACAATGGAAAAAATGGTGGTTTATAAGGCCCTTTATGGCGAAAAAGAAATTTGGGTAAGGCCACTTTCAATGTGGGATGAGGAAATCACCCGTGACGGCAAAACCTTCAAGCGTTTCACATATATTGGTGAATAAAATGGTTAATAGTGAATTACAACATAAAATAATGACCGAAACGCCAATAACACGGCTTTTAGTGTCATTATCATTGCCAACCGTTATAAATATGCTTTTAACCGCTGTTTACAATATGACCGACACCTATTTTGTGACAAGCTTGGGTGAAAGTGCAATCGGCGGTGTAGGTATAGTTTTTTCTATACAGTCGCTAATTCAAGCGGTTGGTTTTGGTGTGGCAATGGGGACAGGCAGTATTGTTTCCATAAGTTTGGGTAAAAAAGACAATAAAAGTGCCAACAAAATTGCTTCAAGCGGTATTTTAATGGGGCTTTTGTTGGGGCTTTTAATTTCGGTTGTTTGTTTTTCTTTCTTAAACCCAATTTTAAGAATTATCGGTGCTACCGAAACAATTTTACCCTATGCCCGTGATTATGCAATTGTAATCTTAATCGCCGCACCTTTAATGTGCACTTCTTATGTAACGGGTCCGCTTTTAAGGGCTGAAGGTAGGGCAACCTATTCAATGCTTGTTGGTATAGCGGGTGGCCTTATAAATATGGCACTTGACCCAATTTTTATTTTTACCTTTAATCTTGGCGTAAAGGGTGCGGCACTGGCTACAGCTTTAAGTCAGGTAATAAGTTTTTCTTTGGCAATTGGTTTTTATGTGCTTAATAAAGGCGTTGTAAAACTTTCGGTTAAGTATATAAGTCGTAACATTAAAGATTATTGGACAATTTTAAAAATTGGTGCGCCAACCGTGTTTAGG
>JAZKYB010000125.1:0-5899 GCA_045611905.1 Acutalibacteraceae bacterium
CCCTATGCCGTTTTATTTTTAAATTTCAACCTTGCCGGTGTCACAGCACCGCTTTAAAGATTATAGATATTTTATCACTTTATATATATAATGTCAAGAAATATGCAAGAAATAAATTGTAAAATTTAAATTTTTATGTTACAATATCATAAATTACTTAATAAGGAGAAATGAAAGTGTCATTTCCGCTTGATAAAATTAGAAATTTTTGCATTGTTGCCCATATCGACCACGGCAAATCCACCCTTGCTGACCGACTTTTAGAACATACCGAATCGGTTGCAAGTCGTGATATGGAAGAACAAATTTTAGACAGTATGGATTTGGAAAGGGAACGTGGCATTACCATTAAAGCGCACGCTGTTACCCTTTATTATAATGCCGCCGACGGCGAAAAGTATGAACTTAACTTAATCGACACCCCCGGCCACGTTGACTTTAATTATGAAGTTTCAAGGTCATTGGCTGCGTGTGAAGGTGCAGTGCTTATTGTTGATGCAAGTCAGGGCATTGAAGCGCAAACCTTGGCAAACACCTATTTGGCGGTTGACCACGGGCTTGAAATTTTACCTGTTATAAATAAAATTGACTTACCTTCTGCAGAACCTGACCGTGTAAAAGCAGAAATAGAAGATATTATCGGCATCCCTGCTGATAATGCGCCTTTAATTTCGGCAAAAACCGGCATAAATATTGAAGAAGTTTTAGAAAAAATTGTTACCGAAATCCCCGCGCCGAAGGGTGACAGAAATGCGCCCCTTTCCGCCCTTATTTTTGACTCGTATTACGACCCATATAAAGGCGTTATTGTATATTTCCGTGTGGTTAGCGGTAAAATTAAAAGCGGCGATGTTATTAAAATGATGGCAACAGGCGCCGAGTTCGGCATTGTTGAACTTGGCCGAAAAAGTGCAACCAATTTAGAACCATGCGACGTTTTGGAAGCGGGCGAAGTTGGTTATCTTGCTGCATCCATTAAAACCGTTAGCGAAGCCCGTGTTGGTGATACCATTACTTTGGCTGAAAACCCAACCGAAAAAGCGCTTGACGGTTATCGCAAGGTAAATCCTGTGGTTTTCTGCGGTATTTACCCCGCCGACGGTGCAAAATACCCCGATTTAAGAGATGCTTTGGATAAATTGCAGCTTAATGATGCATCCCTTATGTTTGAACCTGAATCTTCAAATGCATTGGGCTTTGGTTTTCGTTGCGGTTTCTTGGGTCTTTTGCATATGGAAATTATTCAAGAACGATTAGAACGTGAATATAACCTTGACCTTGTAACAACCGCTCCCAGTGTTGAATATAAGTTTACTTTAACAACGGGCGAAACAGTAACGGTTGACAACCCCACAAATTACCCCGACCCTGCAATTATTGCCGACGCGCTTGAACCGGTTGCTGATGTGCATATCTATTCACCAAGCAGTTATGTTGGCACAATAATGCAGCTTTGTGAAGAACGCCGTGGCGTTTATACCGATATGAAATATATGGGTGACCGTGTGGATATTCATTATATAATGCCAATGGGCGAAATTGTTTATGACTTTTTTGACGCTTTAAAATCACGCACAAAGGGTTATGCAAGTTATGATTATGAAATGAAGGGTTATGAAAAATCAAAGCTTGTAAAATTGGATGTTTTACTTGCGGGCGACAATGTGGATGCCCTTTCATTTATTGTTCACAGCGACAATGCTTATACCCGTGCCCGTAAAATTGCCGAAAAGTTGAAGGAATTTATTCCAAGACAGTTGTTTGAAGTGCCTGTCCAGGTTGCGGTGTCAGGCAAGGTTATTGCTCGTGAAACTGTAAAAGCAATGCGAAAAGACGTGCTTGCAAAATGTTACGGCGGTGACATTACCCGTAAAAAGAAACTTCTTAAAAAGCAAAAAGAAGGTAAAAAGCGCATGCGCCGTTTAGGTAATGTTGAAGTTCCGCAAGAGGCCTTTATGGCAGTATTAAAATTGGACGAATAGGTGATTATATGGCAAAAAGAACAAAGCGCCAAAAAGCAATTTTGCGCCGAAATTTGTTTTTGGCCGGTGTTTCGGTTGTGCTTATTTCTGCCGTTGTGTTAATGGTTTGGATTGTTGGCGTGGGAACAGGTGATAAAAACAACAATTCTTCTAATGAAAGTGTTGTTTCTGATGAAAGCCAACCACAGTCACAAACCCAAACTTCAAGCGAAAATGAAAGCAAACAACCGCTTGAAAGCACACCCGACCCAGTGCAAATTGGCGATTTTACGGCCGACGCAAATTTCGTAAAAACAATTTTGGTTAATGTTAAAAATCCACTGCCCCAAGACCATGATTATTATGCAAATTTAGTAGTTGTGCCAAGCGAATATAAATGGTTTTCACAGGATGAGGTTTACAGAAAGCTTGACAAGGATATGTGGCCTTATCTTAAAGCTATGATGGATGCCTGCCGTGCCGAAATCGGCGAAGAAGAAATTGGTATTATTTCAGCTTGGCGTGATTACGGTACACAGAAAACACTTTATGACGCCCAAGTCAAAAAGTGGAAAGACAAAGGTTATTCCCAAGCTGATGCTGAAAAAGAAGCAGCATCCCGCGTGGCTATTCCGGGCACAAGTGAACATCACACAGGTTTAGCGGTTGATTTTAACACAACTGACAAATCATTTGAAAACACAAAGGCATTTAAATGGCTTAAAGAAAATGCCGAAAATTATGGCTTTATAATGCGTTATGAAGAGGACAAAATGGACATAACAGGCGGTATTATTTACGAACCGTGGCATTGGCGTTTCGTTGGTATTAATATCGCCAAGGAAATGAACGACCTTGATATGTGTTATGAAGAATATTGCCAATACAAAGGCATAGGTGAGTATATTTATTAAACTAAAAGCGGTGGTAACCCACCGCTTTTTATTTATGTATTTATAAAAAATTTTTAGCCATAATATTCACAATGAGGTGATTTTATGGCAGGGCAAATTGCGGATTATAATAACATATATATCAGCGGGAATTTAGAAGACGATATTTTGGCTTTTAAAGAAATTTTTAAAAACGATATTACCGTTAGGGTTAAAAGAATTTCGGCACGAAACCTAATTCCAATAAATGCGGCGTTAATTTATATTGACGGTATGGTGGATTCTACCCAACTTAATGAAGCGGTAATTGAACCGATTATTGAAGTAAGCGCTGAAAACGACTGTGAAAGTTTGGCACAATATGTACAGCGGCAGTTGCTTTTTGCCAGGGATGTAAAACCACAAAACGAATTTTCGAAAATATTAGAAGGCATTTTATACGGCGAAGCACTTTTGCTTATAAACGAAAGCAAAACCGCACTTATGATTGATGTAAAAGGGTTTCGCACAAGGGGAATAAGCGAACCCGAAAACGAACGCATCTTACAAGGTCCGCGTGAAGGGTTTGAAGAAACCGCACTTTTAAACCTGGCAATGCTTAGAAGAAAATTGCAAACACCTGACTTAAAAATCGAATTAACAACGGTGGGCAGAAGGTCGGGCACAAAGGTGTTTATTTGCTATTTAAATTCGCTTATAAACCCAAAAACCTTGAAAAAATTGAAAGAAAAAATTGAAAAAATAGATATTGACGGGGTGTTAGACACAAATTATATCACCGAACAAATTTCACCTCGCCCGTTTTCACTTTTTAAAACAAATGGACTAACCGAACGCCCTGATGTTGTTGCCGCCCGTCTTTTAGAAGGCAGAATTGCCATTATGGTGGACGGCACACCTATGGTTGCAACCGTTCCGTATTTGTTTTCTGAAAATTTTCAGTCAGATGAAGATTATTATCAAACCTTTTTTATGGGAACGCTTGGCCGAATAATGCGGTATTTTTGCTTTGGTTTAAGCATAATTTTGCCGGCGCTTTTTGTTGCAATAACAACAATGCATCCCGAATTTTTGCCCACAAGTTTTTTAATAACGGTTATGAGCTTGCGTTCGGCGGTGCCGTTTTCTATTGTGGGTGAAACGGTGGGTATGATTTTAATTTTCGAAATTTTAAAAGAAACAGGGGTAAGAATGCCGCAAAACATAGGCCCCGCTTTAAGCATTGTGGGCGGTCTTGTTGTGGGACAAGCGGCGGTAGAAGCCAAAATAATAAGTGCTCCGACTTTAATAATTGTTGCGCTTTCGGGCATTGCGGGGTTAATGCTTCCAAAGTTAAGGTCGGCAGTTTTCTTTTTGCGGCTTATCTTCTTAATTCTGTCGGCATTTTTGGGGCTTTATGGTTTGTTTTTTGGCACAATAATGCTTTTAATGTATATAGTTTCTTTAAATTCTTATGGCGAAAATGCGGTATTATCGTTAAACCGTGTTGGGTTTCAGTCATTAAAGGATAGCATTTGGCGGGCACCTTGGCAATATATGAACACCCGCCCGTTTTTTAATAAAAATCTTACAAGGCGGGGCAAAAAATGAAAAAAACAATTATTATGTTTTTTACTCTACTTTTTCTGAGTGGTTGTGGGGATAAACCACAGCAATATTTAGTTACCGCCATTGGTGTAGATTATGACAAAGCGGTTTACACTGTATCGTTTGAGGCGGTGGTGGTTAATACCGAAGCCGAAGGGCAACGGCGCATTTTACTGACAGGTCAGGGGCGCACGCTTATAAAAGCCATTGAAGATGCAAAAAATCAAACAACTCAGCCACTTTTACTTTCACATTGCGGTGTGGTTGCTGTTGGCAATGGCATAAGCAAACAAAAACTTGGTGGCATTATGCGATATTGCAAAGAAGAAAAGGACATTACCCTTTCAATTCGGTTTTTAAAAACCGAAAATGCCCAAAAACTTTTAAAGACTGAACCGCTTTCGTCGGTAAGCGTTGGGTATGATTTAACGGCATTGTTTGAAACGGCACAAAAAGAGCAGAACAAAGAAATTAAAAACCGCCTTTTTGAAATTTATGAGCAGTTAAGTCCAACATTGCCAACAATCGAAATAAATGAAACGGGGTATTATTTTGAAAAATATTAAACCCGCCTCACTGCATTTTATAATGCTTTCGGTTCTTTTTGTTTTGGGTGAAAGCATTATAACCTTGCCACTTAAAAATGCAAACAGGTTAACCTTTTTGGGCTTTACAATTTCGTTTTTGTTATCAATAATGGTGTATTACGCTGTTCTTAAAATAGATTTTTTGAAATATGCCGTAATGCTTGTTGCCGTTTACACGGTGGGGAATGTTTTAATAACATTTTTAAATTTCATTTCAAAAAATTTGTTAATAAAAACGCCCAATGTTTTTATTTTAATTGTTTTTATGGTTGCAATTTTTTATTGTTGTTTTAAAAACCAAAACGAAATTTTAAATTTTTCGCTTATATCGGGGCTTTTGTGCGCTTTGCTTATTATATTCTTTTTCTTTGCAACATTTAAAGATTTTACCATTGAAAATATTTATATTTATAGTTTCCCAAATGTTAAAAACCTTTTTTCACAAAGCGTTATGTATTTAAAATCGGTCACCTTGCCAATTATGGTTTTAGCGCTTTATTCAAAGCAAATCGGTGCGCCAAAAAAATCCGCTTATTTAGGGGTGGTTTGTGGAAATTTGGTCTTGCTTTTAACAGTTTTTAATTCAATTTTGCTGTTTGGCACAACGCTTTCGGGGAAATTAGCATATCCTTACGCATCGGCAATAAGTACCGTAACCTTTGGCAACCTTTTTTCGCGGCTTGACGGTTTTTCATATTTTATTTATTTTGTCACCGCAATTATCAAAATTCTGGTGTGCGTTAAGGTTATAAAAAACCAGTTAAAAAATTTACCCCCTAAAACACTTTAGGGGGCTTTTTAAAATTTTGGGGTTTATAAACCATACATAAAATAGGTGTGTTATAAATCTTGAAAAATTCTTTTTATAATG
>JAZKYB010000126.1:0-20830 GCA_045611905.1 Acutalibacteraceae bacterium
AGCAAGCCCTGTTTTCTATTTACTAAAATAATGTTTCCATCTTCGTAAACAATATCAAGTTTTGCAGGGGCTGATAAAAAGTCATACTTTGGGGCAACGGGTGTGAAAAATTCATCGTTAATATAGGCCGAAACAACATCACCAACCTGAAGCCGTGTGCTAATTTCACCACGCTTGCCGTTTATTTTAATGCGTTTGGTGCGTATGTATTTAAACATTAAAGCAGTTGGCAGGGTAGGGCATACCTTTATAATGAATTTATCAAGCCGTAAAGAAGCATCATTTTTGCTGATTATAAATTCTTTCATTATAACTCCTTGAAATAATCTTGAATATATTATATAATTAAAATTTGGAAAGGGGTGTAAAAAATGCAAAATAATGACAATATACATGCCGGTCATAGGCAAAGAATGCGTCGCGAAATGATTGAGCAAGACAATATTGACAAAATGAGTGACCATAGATTATTGGAAGTTTTGCTTTTTTACGGCATCCCAAGGCGTGACACAAACCCCATTGCACATGAACTTTTGAATAAATTTGGTTCGATTACGGCAATTTTAGAAGCCGAAATTGAAGAATTAAAAAGCGTTAAAGGTATGACCGAAAACGCCGCAACACTCATTAAAACAATAATGCCGCTTTCAAGGCGTTATTTGGATGATAAATTTAGGTCGGGCAGTGTTTTTGAAAACATTGATGCACTTGGCCACTTTTTAATAAGGAAATATATGGGCCGCAAAAACGAAGCTTTTGCAATAACCTGCCTTGACACAAAAGGCAAACTTTTGGGCTTTGACATCTTGGCCGAAGGCACACCCGACACGGTTGAAGTCAGCTTAAGGGATGTTGTGTCGGTGGTTATAAAACGCAATGCGTCGGTTGCTGTTATTTCACACAACCATGTTTCTACAAACGCTTTACCAAGCAACCGTGACATTGAAATGACATTAAAATTAAAAGACACGATAGAGTCACTTGGTACAACCTTGCTTGACCACATTATAATTGGCGGTGACGATTATATATCAATGCGCCAAAGCAAAGAATATCAAGCAATTTTTAAATAAATTATATCAATATAACTTTTAAGTGTCAACAAATTTGACAATTTATGTTATATATAGTATAATATATGCCACCAAAATTTTAAAAAAATAGGAGTTGGTATTTGTGGACGACAGTCCGGCGGGGAATATTATTTTATTTTTCGTATTAATTTTATTTAGTGCCTATTTTTCGGGCACAGAAATTGCGTTAGCATCGGTTAACAAAATTCATATGATAAGCAAGGCATCAAAAGGAAGCCGTGCAGCAAAGCGTGTGCTTAAAATTTTAGAAAAATTTGATGAAGCACTTTCAGTGTTGCTTATTGGCAACAATATTGTTAATATCGCTTGCGGTACACTTGCCACCGTAATTGCTTGGAAAATCGGCGCACAATGGGTGCCGTTGGCTACTGCTGTGGCAACGGTAGTTATTTTCATTTTTGGTGAAATGCTTCCAAAAAGTTTTGCTTTTTCTTGCAATGAAAAATTTGCCGAAGCTTCATCTGCTTTTTTATTGGTTTTAATGTTTGTGTTAAAGCCGGTTTCTTTGGCGTTTACTGCGCTTTCGGCATTTGTTTCAATGCCGTTTAAAAAACATAATGAGGTTGTTGAAACTATAACCGAAGAAGAACTTGTTGATATTGTGGAAAACATATCAACCGAAGATGGCTTCGACGAAGAAAAAGGTGAACTTGTAAAATCGGCACTGCATTTTGCCAATAAAACCGCACGAGAAGTTATGGTGTGTTGGGATGATGTGCTTAAAATTTCAACTTCACTTAAAACAAATGAAATTTTAAAAATAGTTAAAAATTCTAAACATTCAAGAATTCCTGTAATCGACCGTTCAGGCAAGATAAAAGGTATTTTGCAAATTCGCCGTTTCTTAAAGGCGTATATGAAGCAAAAAAGCAAGGTTATTTTAGCCAGCGTTATCGATTATCCGTTTTATGTTAATGCCAATACCGCAATTGACGATGTTTTGCGTGAAATGAGCGAACACCGCCGCAACCTTGGCATTATTAAGGATGAAAATGGCGATGTTATAGGTATTTTAACTGTGGAAGACATTTTAGAACAGCTTGTTGGCGAAATCTATGACGAAGACGACATAGGGGGTGCTGACATTGGATAAACTGTTTTTACTTATACCAATTGTGGCACTGTTGCTGTGCAGTGCATTTTTCTCGGCAACTGAAATTGCCTTTTCTTCAGCAAATGCAATAAGACTTAAAAATTACAAGGGTGGTAATGGCTCAATAGGGCACATTACCGCAATGAAGATTTTAGAAAAGTATGACGATTATTTGAGCACCATACTTATTGGTAATAACATTGCAAATATGGTTATTTCGTCATTAGCAACCATTGTTGTGGTTGAACTTTTAAATGAAGATTATGCTTGGGTTTCTACCCTTGTAATGACACTTTTAGTACTTATCTTTGGTGAAATTGTGCCCAAGGTTTTGGCAAAGCAAATGCCCGAAGCTTTTTGCGTATTGTTTGCATTGCCTATTTATATTTTATCGGTAATATTAAAACCATTAACAATTATGGTTGCCGCGTTTGTAAGTTTGGTTTCAAAATTGTGGCAGTCGGGTGTTAGTGATGTTGATGCCGTTTCAGAAGATGATTTTGAAAACATCATTGACATTGTCGAGGATGAGGGCGTTTTGGACGAAGAACAATGCGACCTTTTGCAAAACGCACTTGATTTTGATGAAGTTTTGGCTTATGAAATCATAACTCACCGTGTTGACTTAGAAGCGCTCGACATACGCGACCCATACGAAATAAATGTTAAAAAGTGTTTAGAAACAACATTTTCACGGCTTCCCGTGTTTGAAGATAATGCCGATAATATAATCGGTGTGCTTCATCTAAACCATTTTTATAAAACCTATGTTGAAAATAAAAAGGTAAATATTCGCGAACTTTTGTTACCTGTAACTTATGTTCACAAAACAATGCCACTTCCCGATGTGCTTGAAAAAATGCGTGAAAACAAATGCCATATGGTAGTTGTTTTGGACGAATATGGCGGCACAATGGGCATAGTAACACTTGAAGATGTTATGGAACAACTTGTTGGTGAAATTTGGGATGAGGGCGACGAAATTGAACGCGAATTTGTAGAGGTTGGTGAAAACCTTTACGAAGCCGACGGCGATATGCGTGTTTACGACTTTTTTGACGAATTTGATATTGATATCGAAGAAGAAGAAAGCTTTGAAAACGACAGCGCAACCGTTGGCGGTTGGACACTTACTATGCTTGATGGTGTGTGTGAAGAAGGCATTCAGTTTACCTTTGATAACCTTATCATAAAGGTACTGTCGGCTGACGGATTCAGAATTGAACGCATTGGGGTTGAGGTTATACCGCCCGATGAAGAAGATGAAGACGACGATGAATAAAATAAAACCCGTTTATCCAAGTGGTAAACGGGTTTTAAAATTTTCTTGCAAAGCTGCATTTTTTACAAAGTTCTTCTACTGCTATTCGCCTTGAAAAACCGTTATAAATATCGATCGCTTTTTTTGAATTTATAATATCATTTAAATCGTTTTCAAAAATATTGCCAAGGTTAATATTGCCGTTATTGTCTAAACAGCAGGGTACAACGGTGCCGTCTGCCAAAATGCCGATTTGGTCGCGAAGCCCATAACAAAAGGCGGTGTTAACTTGCAGTTCGGTTACCAAATCAGGCCAGTCGAATTTATCGCCAAACTGCAAATAAAGGTTTTCTGTAATTTTTTTGCCGCCACGGGTGTCGGGCCAGGGTTGCGGATAAATTTTTTCAATTTTTTCAAAAATATTTTGGTTCAAAAGGTCCTTGCCACCGTTGTTCCAAAGCCGTAAAACCACGATTTTATCTTTTTTTGCGTCCTTCACATAATCAAGACAGGTGTCGATGTACTTATTAAAATTAACCCCGTCGTTTGCCTCAAATGAATGAAGAGAAATAACGGTTTTATAATGGCTTTTAGAATTTATTAAAACATCATGTTGCTTTTCTAAAAGTGTGCCATTGGTGGTGATTATAACCTTCAAATTTTCATCTTCGCAAATTTTTAAAAAAGTTGCAAGGTGTGGGTGCAAAAGTGGCTCACCCAAAAGGTGAAAATAAACATAATCGGTAAAGGGTGAAACCTTTTTAATTACGGTTCTAAATTCATCTACGGTCATTTGCTTTGGGCTTCTGCTTGTTTTGGGGCAAAACGAACAGGAAAGATTACAAATATTTGAAATTTCAATATAAACCTTTTTAAAACGCTTCACTATTTTCACCTCGGTTTAATTTTAACATATAAAAGCCAAATTTCCAAATAAAAACTTTGCAAAATTTTATAAAAGTGATATAATAAGTATATTATTAAAAAAGGGGGAAGTTTTTTGAAGATTTGCGATTTACATACACATTCAAATTTTTCTGACGGAACACTTACCCCAACCGAACTTTTGAATTTAGCAGTAAATAAAGGCATTTCGGCCATTGCTCTTTGTGACCACAACACAGTTGGCGGGCTTTTAGAATTTAAAAATGCTGCAAAAGGCAAGCCCGTTGATGTTGTTTTGGGCGTTGAAATTACCACGCAGTATGAAGGAATAGAACTTCATATTTTGGGGCTTTTTATACCTGAAGAGCATTTTGTGGACGTTTCAAATTATTGTGAAGAATTAAACCGCCTTAAACGCATTGCCAATAAACAAATGGTGGATAATTTAATAAGTGCAGGGTATGAAATTGATTATGAAAGAATGATTTCACAAACTGCAAGGGGGCAAATAAACCGCGCGCATGTTGCAAGTGAACTTGTAAGAACCGGATATGCTCAAAAAATTTCAGATGCTTTTGAAAGATTGTTAGTAGATGGTGGAAAATTTTATAAATCGCCCCAACGTTTTGACACAATTAAAACGATTTCATTTTTAAGGGATATTGGCGCAGTGCCGGTAATTGCCCACCCATTTTACAGCGCACAGCCCGAAAGTTTAAACGATTTTTGGTCCAAAGCGAAGGCGGCTGGGCTTGTTGGCATGGAAACCTTATACCCCTTATATGATGAAAGCACCACAAAAACCGCAATTAAAACTGCTGAAAAATATGGCTTTTTGCAAAGCGGCGGCAGCGATTTTCACGGCGATAATAAACCGCATATTGCAATTGGTAAGGGAAAGGGAAGTCTTTCTGTGCCATATGAATTTTTTGAAAAATTAAAAAAACATTCAAAAACCTGCAAATAATTGCAGGTTTTTTATTTTTGATATTCACAAATTTGAAAAAATATGTTATAATATTAGGGAATGACTTTATATTAAATAAAAGGTGGGTTACGGATGCCGAAGCATGAGCTTTCAAATGAATTAGTTAAAAGAATGGAGCTTGAAAACCAAAATTCAAGCTTTGAAAAATTTGGTTTTGCGGATAGCGCGGCATATCGCCGTGATACAACAGTGGACAAGTCTAATATTTGGCGAACACCATTTGTCCGCGATAGCGATAAAATTTTACATTGTCCGTTTTACAGCCGTTATGCTGATAAAACACAGGTTTATTCACTTTGGAAAAATGATGATATTACTCGCCGTTTTTTGCATGTGCAGTTGGTTTCACGCATTGCCCGTACCATTGGCGGCGCTTTGCACTTGAATCAAGAGCTTATTGAATCTATTGCGCTTGGTCATGATATTGGTCACCCTGCGTTTGCACATTCGGGTGAAAAATATCTTGACGAATTATATAGAAAACATACAGGCAGACATTTTTTGCACAACATTCATTCGGTGCGTGTGCTTGATAAGATTTACCCCTGTAATTTAACACTTCAAACCCTTGATGGTATTGCGGCACACAATGGTGAAATTGAACTTTGTGAATATTATCCCGCAAAACTTTCCGGTTTTGAAGAGTTTGATAAAATAATGGAAAAATGTTGTGAAGATAAAGCGTTTGCAAATAAAATTGCACCATCCACATTAGAAGGTGCGGTGGTTAAAATTTCTGATATTATTGCATATCTTGGCAAAGATAGGCAAGACGCAATAATGTCTAAAACTGCAACCGAAAACGACTTTTATAATGAGGATATCGGTTCGATTAACGCTGAAATTATTAACAATTTAATGGTTAATATAATTGAAAACAGTTATGGCAAACCATATATTAAAATGGATGAAAAGCATTTTGAAGCACTTAGACAGTCCAAAAAAGATAATTATATTAAAATTTATAATCATGCCGCGGCTGATGCCCGACTTGATATTACAGTAAAGCCAATGATGGCAGATATTTACGGTCAACTTTTGGAAGACTTAAAACTTCAAAAAACAAATTCGCCAATTTACACAAAGCATATAAATTATGTTAAAAATTTGCGAAACAGCCCCAAAACACCTTATGAAAAGACCGAACCAAACCAAATTATTGTTGACTTTATTGCAAGCATGACCGACGATTATTTCATAGAACTTCATAAATATATGTTCCCCAATGCTAATTACCCTGTGGTTTACAGAGGATATTTTGATGATTAGGAATTTTAAATATGTTTGAAAAAATATTAAATGAAATTAAAAATTTTGACACAATAATAATTCACCGCCACCAAAGCCCCGATGGTGATGCTTTAGGCAGTCAAATTGGGCTTAAAAATATTATTACCGAAAACTTTCCACAAAAAAAGGTTTATGTTGTGGGGGATGGTTCTAAGCGTTATGGCTTTATGGAAGGAAGCGCAATGGACGAAATTGCCGACAGTGTTTACGAAAACGCTTTGGCAATTGTGCTTGACACTTCTGCCGCTGCACTTATAAGTGATGACCGTTATAAAACTGCCGCAAAAACCGCCCGTATTGACCACCACATTTTTTGTGAAGAAATTTGTGATATTGAAGTTACAGATACTTCTTATGAAAGCTGCTGCGGTCTTGTTACCGAATTTGCAATTGAAAGCGGTTTAAAGCTTTCACCACTTGCGGCAAAGTCACTTTATACAGGTATGGTGACTGATTCGGGCCGATTCCGTTATGACAGCACAAATGCCAATACTTTTCGTTTGGCATCACATTTAATGCAAACAAAATTTGATACAAACGAAATTTATGCTAATCTTTATGCTGACGATTTTTCGTTTATAAAGCTTCGTGCACAGTTTGTGCTTAAAATTAAATTCACCGAAAATAATGTGGCATATATTTACACCACAAAGGACGAACTTGCGAATTATGAAGCCGACACATTCACCATTTCGCGCGCAATGGTGGGCACAATGGGTGATATTAAGGGTGTAAATGTTTGGGTAAACTTTACCGAAACTGAAAATGGTGTTTTGGCTGAACTTCGCTCAAACAAACACAACATAAATACCATTGCGGTTAAATATGGCGGTGGCGGTCACTTAAAGGCAAGCGGTGCCACACTTAAAAACCGTGAAGAAGCAATGCAAATGCTTGAAGATTTAAATAAATTAGGAGAAAATTAATGCTTAACAATAAAAAAGCAATTTTGCAAAAAATTAAGGACTATGATAAAATTTTTATTTTCCGTCATTTCCGTCCCGATGGTGATGCTGTCGGCTCGACAAAAGGTATGGCAGAGATTATCAAACTTAATTTTCCTGAAAAAAAGGTTTATTTGCAAAATGCCGACTTTTCGGATTATGTTGCATTTTTAGGGGAAGAGGATGCCCTTTTACCTGATGAAGAATATAAAGATGCTTTGGCAATTGTAATTGATACTGGTACAGCAAAGCGTGTTTCAAACCAAAAATTCACCCTTTGCAAAGAAATCATTAAAATTGACCATCACATCCCGACCGATTCTTATGGTGATTTGGAATGGGTTGAAGAGAACCGTTCTTCCGCCTGTGAAATGATTGCCGATTTTTATGACACATTTAAGGACGAGCTTGAAATAAATAAAACGGCCGCCACCTGTATTTATGCAGGTATGGTGACCGATTCGGGCCGTTTTCGTTATCGTGAGGTTGACGGTGACACCATGCGTTTGGCGGGCTTAATGCTTGACCAAGGTGTTGACACTGATGTTCTTTATGCTAACCTTTATTTGAAAGATTTTTCACTTTTGAAGTTTGAATCTTATGTTCAAAACAAAATAAAGGTTACTAAAAACGGTGTTGCTTATATTTTTGTTTCAAAGGCAATGAAGAAAAAGTTCAACCTTTCAAATGAAGATGCGTCTGCGGCGGTTGGTTATCTTGATGCCATTCGTGGTTCACTTATTTGGATTGCATTTATTGAAAACGATGACGCCATAAGGGTTCGTTTCCGTTCACGCTTTGTAACCGTTAGCGAACTTGCCGAAAAATATCGCGGCGGCGGTCACGCTTGCGCTGCAGGTGGTACTGTTTATTCGAAACGCGAAATGAAAAAGGCAATAAAAGAAGCTGACGAACTTTTAAAGAATTATAAAGAAAACAATAAAGGGTGGCTGTAATGAAAATTTTAATAACCAATGATGATGGAATAAATGCCCCCGGTATAAAACTTTTGGCAAATTGGGCAAAAAAACTTGGTGAAGTTACTGTTGTTGCCCCAAAGGTAGAACAAAGCGCAATGAGTCACGCTATTGATTTTATGCACCAACAGGAAATTAAAAAGGTTGATTTTTTGGAAGGCGTTACGGCATATTCAATGTCTTCAACCCCTGCTGACTGTGTGCGTTTTGGTACATTGGCGCTTGAGGATAAATTCGACCTTGTGCTTTCGGGCATAAATTATGGCGTTAATGTTGGTCAGGATATTGTATATTCGGGCACAGTTGCGGCCGTTTTTGAAGCGGCAAGAATGGGGATAAGGGGTATTGCTTTTTCAACTTTTCCCCACAGTCAAGAAGCAGCAGCAAAGTATTTTGACATGGCTTATGATTTTATTGTAAGTCAAAATCTTTTTGATGAAACCTTAATCTATAATGTAAATATTCCTGACGAGGTAGAGGATATCAGAATAACCTGTCAGGGCTCGCATTATTTTTCAGATGGCTTTGTGCACGACGGCGGGGATATGTATCATCAAGATGGTGCACCCATTCCTGATGTTTGCCCCGATGATTTAAACCGCGATACTGTTGCAATTTTAAATAAAACCATTTCAGTAACACCGCTGATTTATACCCGCACCGATATGAGAGTGTTTGAAAAATTTAAAAGAAAATAAAAAAACGCCCGAACGAAAAGTTCGGGCGTTAAAATTTATGTTTACATATTTGTTTCGATGTATTCAACTAATTCGCCAACGGTACGAATGTTTTCGATTTCGTTATCCGGAATTTCAATTTCAAATTCATCTTCGATAGACATTAAAATTTCAACAACATCCAAACTGTCTGCACCTAAATCGGTAGCAATGTTAGTATCAGCCGAAATTTCATCTTCGCTTACATCGAGAGTATCTGCTAAAATTTTCTTAATTTTGTTGATTGTCATAAATAATCCTCCTGAAAATTTTGTCGTAAAACGACAGGTACTATTACAAATATATTTCCTAAACGTCAATTTGTCAATAGTTTTTTCTTTTTATTTATATGTATAAAAACAGTTGCAAAAATATGTGTTTTATTTTATAATAGTGTATGTTATGATGAAAAAACTGTGTAAACACATACGAAAGGTGGGAATGGGTGCTTTTTAGCATCTGTTTTATGGCTAAAGAAAAATTAGTAAAAGCAATTACTTCAATGGATGAGGATTTTGCAAAATGGTATACCGATGTTTGCATTAAAGCCGAACTTATTGATTATGCATCTGTAAAGGGTTGTATGATTATTCGCCCTTACGGTTATGCGATTTGGGAACTTATTCAGTCCCAAATGGATAAAATGTTTAAAGATACAGGTCACGAAAATGTGTATATGCCACTTTTTATTCCTGAAAGTCTTTTACAAAAAGAAAAGGACCATGTTGAAGGTTTTGCACCTGAGGTTGCTTGGGTTACCCACGGCGGCAGCGAAGAACTTGAAGAACGCCTTTGCGTTCGCCCCACTTCTGAAACCCTTTTCTGTGACCATTTTAAAAACATTGTTCACTCTTACCGTGATTTGCCAAAGCTTTATAATCAATGGTGCAGCGTTGTAAGGTGGGAAAAAACCACACGTCCTTTCCTTCGCTCTCGTGAATTTTTGTGGCAAGAAGGTCACACCCTTCACTCTACTGCTGAAGAAGCAAAGCTTGAAACCGAAAGAATGCACAAAATTTATGCCGATTTTGCCGAAAATGTTTTGGCAATGCCGGTTGTAATGGGCAAAAAGACCGATAAAGAACGTTTTGCCGGTGCAGAAGCAACATATACTATCGAAGCATTAATGCATGACGGCAAAGCACTTCAAAGCGGTACTTCACATTACTTTGGTGATGGTTTTTCAAAAGCGTTTGATGTTACATTTATGGACAAGGAAAACAAACTTGTTCATCCATTCCAAACATCTTGGGGCACAACCACCCGTTTAATCGGTGCGGTTATCATGACCCACGGTGACGATAGCGGTCTTGTTTTACCGCCTGCCATTGCACCAATTCAAACCGTTATTGTTCCTATTGCTTCTCATAAAGAAGGCGTTCTTGAAAAAGCAAACGAAGTTTATGCAAAACTTAAATCAATTTGCCGCGTTAAACTTGACGATAGCGAACAATCGCCCGGTTGGAAATTCTCGGAATACGAAATGAAGGGTGTTCCACTTCGTTTGGAACTTGGCCCACGTGATATTGAAAACAATTGCTGTGTTATTGCGCGCCGTGACAATGGTGAAAAGGTTACAGTTTCGCTTGATGAATTAGAAACCAAAATACCTGAACTTTTAAAGGCGGTTCAAGACGGACTTTATAACAAAGCACTTGACCGCAGGGCAGAAATGACCTATGACGCACACGATATGGATGAAATGATTGATATTGCCAATAACAAGGCGGGCTTCATTCGTGCAATGTGGTGCGGCGACAGGGAATGTGAAGACAAGCTCAAGGAAATGACAGGCGTTACTTCACGCTGCATTCCTTTTGAAGAGGAAAATTTAAGTGACAAGTGTGTTTGCTGTGGCAAACCCGCAAAACACATGCTCTATTGGGGCAAAGCATATTAATTCGTAATTAAAGCGACCTTTTGGGGTCGCTTTTTTATTTCCTTTTTTTATTCATTATTTTTTAAAAAAGGGCTTGACTTATGGCAAAATTTGTATTATAATTAGTCATTACTAATGATGATGGGGGAGTGTGCACCGATTTATAAAAATTGCGAAATTTTTAGGTAATTGGTGCATTGTGTTTTTCCCACAATATCTACTATTTAAAAGGCCTTTGCGGCACTAAATGTGTCGTAAAATAAATGGAGGAGTGATTGTAAACCTATGAATTCAACTTCAATGGTTAAACCCACCAAGTTGGGCAAAAATGAAAGAATGACTTTTTCAAAAATTAACGAAGTCATCGATATGCCTAATCTTATTGAAATCCAAAAGGATTCATACAAGTGGTTTGTAGAAGAAGGTCTAAAAGAAGTTTTCCGTGATATGTCTGCCATTACTGACTATGCAGGCAATTTGGAACTTACTTTTGTTGACTATCGTCTTGACGAAAAACCAAAGTATGATGTAACCGAATGTAAGGTGAGGGACGCAACATACGCAGCACCTTTGCGTGTAACTGCACGTCTTACAAACAAGGAAACCGGCGAAATTAAAGAAAGTGAAGTTTCGATGGGCGACTTCCCGATTATGACCGAATCGGGCACATTCGTTATTAACGGTGCTGAACGTGCCATTGTTTCACAGCTTGTTCGTTCTCCCGGCGCATACTATGCTGAGAAAATCGAAGAAAAAACCGGTAAGAGACTTTATTCCTCCACCATTATTCCAAACCGTGGTGCTTGGCTTGAATATGAAACTGCCATCAATGATGTTTTGTATGTTCGCATCGACAAAAACCGCAAGCTTCCTATCACAACCTTTATTCGTTCATTAGGTGTTGGCACCAACGAACAAATTCGTGAACTTTTCGGTGACGATGCTCGCTTAGAAGCAACTTTGGCTGCTGATGACACCAAAAATGTTGATGAAGCATTGGTTGAAGTTTATAAAAAGCTTCGCCCAAGCGAACCTGTAACAATTGAAGGTGCGCAAAACTATATCAACCAATTGTTCTTTGACCCACACCGTTATGATATTTCTCGTGTTGGTCGTTATAAATATAATAAAAAGTTAGCTATTGGCGCTCGTATTAAGGGTGCAGTTTTGTCACGCCCTGTTGTTGACCCAATGACCGGCGAAATTTTGGCAGATGCTGACACAACCGTTTCAAAAGAACTTGCTGACCTTATCGAAAGAAAGGGTGTTAACACCGCTTATATCAATGTAATTGATAGCGAAGGCAACAAGAGCGAAGTTAAGGTTCTTTCAAACGGCATGGTTAACCTTGCTGACTTTACTGACTTTACAGCTGACGAACTTTTAGAACTTGATAAACTTGGCATTAACGAACAAGTTTCATTTGAAGTTATTAAAAAGCTTGTTGAAGAAAATGCGGACAAGGATGCTTTGCAGCAAGCTATTCTTGACAATGCTGATGACCTTATTCCAAAATCAATTTGTCTTGATGATATTTTTGCGTCAGTAAGCTATTTCCTTGGTCTTCCACATTGTGTTGGTAATGTTGACGACATTGACCACCTTGGCAACCGTCGTATTCGTTCTGTTGGTGAATTGTTGCAAAACCAATTCCGTATCGGTATTTCACGTATGGAACGTGTTGTTCGCGACAAAATGACAATGCAGTCAAGCGAACCTGATGCTGTTACACCACAGTCTTTAATTAACATTCGTCCTGTTGTTGCAGCTATTAAAGAATTTTTTGGTTCTTCACCACTTTCACAATTTATGGACCAAACAAACCCACTTTCCGAACTTACTCACAAGCGTCGTGTGTCGGCTCTTGGTCCTGGTGGTCTTTCACGTGACCGTGCATCCTTCGAAGTGCGTGACGTTCACTATACACATTATGGTCGTATGTGTCCTATCGAAACTCCTGAAGGTCCTAACATCGGTCTTATCTCTTACCTTGCAACCTTTGCAAAGATAAATAAATACGGTTTCATTGAAACACCTTTCCGCAAAGTTCAAGACGGTAAGGTTTTGGATGAAGTTCGTTATATGACTGCTGATGAAGAAGACGATTACGTAGTAGCACAAGCAAACGAACCTTTGGATGAAAACGGTCAGTTTATCAACAAAAAGGTAAAGGCACGTTATCATGATAGTTTCCAAGAAGTTGAAGCTTCTAAGGCAGACTATATGGACGTTTCACCAAAGATGGTTGTTTCTGTTGCAACTGCTATGATTCCGTTCCTTGAAAACGATGATACCAACCGTGCGCTCATGGGTTCAAACATGCAGAAGCAGGCAGTTCCGCTTTTGAAACCTGAAAACCCATTTGTTGCAACAGGTATGGAATATAAAGCCGCTGTTGACTCGGGCGTTGTTGTGTTGGCAAAACGTGCAGGTACAGTTACCTTTGTTGATGCTGATACAATTAAAGTTCGTGCAAAGAATGGCGAAATTGATGAATATAACCTCATTAAATTCTTGCGTTCAAACCACGGCACTTGTATTAACCAAAAGCCCGTTGTAACTGTTGGCGAAGAAATTACCGAAAAGCAAGTTATTGCTGACGGTCCCGCAACTTCTAACGGTGAAATCTCTCTCGGTCGCAATGCTCTTATCGGCTTCATGACATGGGAAGGTTATAACTATGAAGACGCTGTTTTAATTAACGAACGCTTGGTTCGTGATGATATTTACACTTCAATTCATATTGAAGAATATGAAATTGAATGCCGTGATACCAAACTTGGACCGGAAGAAATCACCCGTGATATTCCAAACGTTGGTGAAGATGCTCTTAAAGACCTTGACGAACGTGGTATTATCCGTATCGGTGCTGAAGTTACTTCAGGTGATATTCTTGTTGGTAAGGTTACACCTAAGGGTGAAACCGAACTTACCGCTGAAGAACGTCTCTTGCGTGCAATCTTCGGTGAAAAGGCACGTGAAGTTCGCGATACTTCATTGCGTGTTCCACACGGTGAATATGGTACTATCGTTGATGTTAAGGTGTTCAACCGTGAAAACTCATCTGAACTTAGCCCTGGTGTAAATCTTGTTGTTCGTTGCTATATTGCACAAAAACGTAAGATTTCTGTCGGCGATAAGATGGCTGGTCGTCACGGTAACAAGGGTGTTGTTTCCCGCATTTTACCAAGCGAAGATATGCCTTTCTTACCAGATGGTACACCGCTTGATATCGTTTTAAACCCATTGGGCGTACCTTCACGTATGAATATCGGTCAGGTGCTTGAAGTTCACTTGGGTTATGCTGCCAAGGCACTTGGCTGGCACATTTGCACCCCTGTATTTGACGGCGCACACGAAGAAGATATTCGTCAGTGCTTCGCATTGGCAGAGGATGCTACAAAGAACGGCGATTATCAATATAAAGATACTGCTGCTCTTGACTTCTCACGCATTCCGTTAACACAGGATGCTAAAACTCAATTATACGACGGCCGTACAGGTGAACCATTTGATAATCCTGTAACCGTTGGTTATATGTATTATCTTAAGCTTCATCACCTTGTTGATGATAAGATTCACGCTCGTTCAACAGGTCCATACTCACTCGTTACACAACAACCTCTTGGTGGTAAAGCACAATTTGGTGGTCAGCGTTTCGGTGAAATGGAAGTTTGGGCACTTGAAGCTTATGGTGCAGCTTACACCTTGCAAGAAATCTTAACCGTTAAGTCTGACGATGTTGTTGGCCGTGTTAAGACTTATGAATCTATCGTTAAGGGTCAAAATATTCCAAAAGCAGGCGTGCCTGAATCATTCCGCGTATTGATTAAGGAATTACAGTCACTCGGTTTGGATATTAAGGTGCTTGACAAAGAAAATGAAGAAATCGATATGAAGCAAACCTTTGAAGAGGATGACGATATCGGTCTTGGAACACCGGCAATTCCTGAAAACTTCGAATATGAAGAACAGTATGTTGCTGAAAATTTAGATGATGCAGGTTTTGGTCTTGAAGACGAAAACGGCGAAGCTATTGCAGATTCTGTTGAATCTGACGAAATTTAAGGAGGGGCAAAATAATGGCAAATATTGAATTTGAATCCATAAAAATAGGTCTTGCTTCCCCCGAACAAATCAGAAGCTGGTCTTATGGCGAAGTAACCAAGCCCGAGACCATTAACTACCGCACATTAAAGCCGGAACAAGGCGGTCTTTTCTGCGAAAGAATTTTTGGACCACAAAAGGACTGGGAATGCCACTGCGGTAAATATAAGCGTATTCGTTACAAGGGCAAGGTTTGCGAACGCTGCGGCGTTGAAGTAACCAAGGCAAAAGTTCGTCGTGAGCGTATGGGCTCTATCGAACTTGCTGCCCCTGTTTCACACATTTGGTATTTTAAAACAATTCCTTCACGTATGGGTGCTGTTTTAGATATCGGCCAAAAGGATTTAGAACAAGTACTTTATTTCTCAAAGTATATCGTTATTGACCCGGGCTCAACTCCACTTGAAAAGAAACAGCTCTTAAATGAAAAGCAATATCAAGATATGCGTGAAAAGTATGAAGATGACTTCCGCGCAGGTATGGGTGCCGAAGCAATTAAAGAATTACTTTGCGAAATCGACCTTGAAAAAACCTGTGCAGAACTTCGTGCTGAGCTTGAAGACATTAGCGGTCAAAAGCGCATTCGCATTTTAAAGCGTCTTGAAGTTTTGGAAGCATTTAAACAGTCGGGTAACCGTCCGGAATGGATGATTATGGATGTTATTCCTGTAATCCCACCCGATTTGCGCCCAATGGTACAGCTTGATGGCGGTCGTTTTGCCACAAGTGACCTTAATGACCTTTACAGACGCGTTATTAACCGTAATAACCGCCTTAAAAGACTTTTAGAATTACACGCTCCTGACATTATTGTCAGAAACGAAAAGAGAATGCTTCAAGAAGCGGTTGACGCCCTTATTGATAATGGTCGTCGTGGCAAACCTGTTACAGGTCCAAACAACCGTGCACTTAAATCTCTTTCTGATATGCTTAAAGGTAAGCAAGGTCGTTTCCGTCAAAATCTTCTCGGTAAGCGTGTTGACTATTCAGGTCGTTCGGTTATCGTTGTTGGCCCTGAACTTAAGATGTATCAATGCGGTCTTCCTAAGGAAATGGCGCTTGAACTTTTCAAGCCATTCGTTATGAAACGCCTTGTTGAAATTAAGGCAGTAACAAGCATTAAAACCGCAAGAAAGATGGTTGACCGTGCTTCAGCTGAAGTATGGGATGCTTTGGAACTTGTAATTAAAGAACATCCTGTTCTTTTAAACCGTGCACCTACACTTCACCGCCTTGGTATCCAAGCGTTTGAACCTGTTTTGGTTGAAGGTAAGGCACTTAAGCTTCACCCACTTGTATGTACTGCATACAACGCCGACTTCGACGGTGACCAAATGGCTGTGCACGTTCCCCTTTCGGCAGTGGCACAAGCAGAAGGACGTTTCTTAATGCTTGCTGCAAACAACCTTTTAAAGCCATCTGACGGTAAGCCGGTTGCTGTTCCTACACAGGACATGGTACTTGGTTCTTACTATTTAACCCTTGTTAAAGCAGATGAAAAAGGCGCTAATAAGGTTTTCCGTGACAAAGACGAAGCTATCATGGCGTATGATGACGGCATCGTGGGCATTCATGCTCCTATCCGCGTTCGTATGACTAATGCAAACGGTGAACACAAACTTGTTTGGACAACTGTTGGTTTCATTATCTTTAACCAATCAATTCCACAAGATTTGGGCTTTGTTGACAGAACAAACCCCGCAACTGCATTTAACCTTGAATGGTCCTTTAAATTAAAGGATGAAAGCAAGAATTTTGTTGAAAGCAATGACGACATCATTCAAAACAAGGTTGGCAAAAAACAACTTGGTAAAATTATTGATAAGTGCATTGAAATGCATGGTACAAGTGAATCTGCAATTGTTCTTGATAATATTAAAGCAACCGGCTTTAAATATTCTACAAAGGGTGCTGTTACCGTTGCTGTATGTGATGCTGTAATTCCGCCCGCAAAGAAAGAAATTCTTGCCGCTGCTGAAGAACAAATTGACAAGGTTGCTAAAAACTATCGTCGTGGTCTTATCAACGAAGATGAACGCAGCCGTCACGTAATTGAAATTTGGAACAAAGCAACTGATGATGTTGCCGACGCTCTTAAGGGCAACCTTGATGAATTCAACCCCATCTTTATGATGGCTGACTCAGGCGCCCGTGGTTCTATGAGCCAGATTCGTCAGCTTGCAGGTATGCGTGGTCTTATTGCAAATACCGCAGGTAAGGTTATCGAAGTTCCAATTCGTGCTAACTATCGTGAAGGTCTTAATGTACTTGAATACTTCATTTCATCTCGTGGTGCTCGTAAAGGTCTTGCCGATACTGCGCTTCGTACCGCTGACTCGGGTTATCTTACCCGTCGTCTTGTTGACGTTGCACAGGACGTTATCGTTCGTGAAGATGATTGCGGCACTGACGAAGGTCTTATTATTGAAGACATTAAGGATGGCAACAATGTTCTTGAAAGACTTCAAGAACGTCTTGAAGGCCGTTACCTTATGGAACCCGCAGTTCACCCTGAAACAGGTGAAGTGATTTGGGGTACTGATGCTGTCGTTACTGCTGACGGTGCAAAAGCCATTGTTGATGCTGGTATCACATCGGCTAAAATCCGTTCAGTTCTTACTTGTCACAGCCACCACGGTGTATGTAAAAAGTGTTATGGTAGAAACCTTGCAACCGCTAAGGAAGTTACCATTGGTGAAGCAGTTGGTATTGTTGCTGCTCAATCTATTGGTGAACCCGGTACACAGCTTACCATGCGTACCTTCCATACCGGTGGTGTTGCAGGCGTTGCCGACGTTACACAGGGTCTTCCACGTGTTGAAGAACTTTTCGAAGCACGCAGACCTAAAGCATGCGGCTTAATTGCTAAAATTGACGGTCAAGTTCGCATCGCTGAAGAAAAGCGCAGCAATGTTATTATCATTACAAATGATGACCTTAAAACCGAAGAAAAGGTTACAATTCCTTATGGTGTTCGCCCACTTGTTGCTGATGGCGATTATGTTAAGGCAGGCGACCTTTTAATCCCCGGTGCTAAATATCCACAAGATATTTTGGAAGCTCAAGGTCCACAAGCTGTTCAAGAATATATCATTGCTGAAATTCAAAATGCTTACCGCACACAAGGTGTTGACATTAACGATAAGCACATTGAAGTTATCATTCGTCAAATGATGAAGAAGCTTCGCATTGTTGAGCCCGGCTCGACCGAACTTATTCAAAATGCAACTTATGAATATAAAGAAATTAAAGAAGCAAACGACGCTGTTCAAGCCCGTATTGATGCCGGCGAAGAAGGTCTCCAGAAAGCAACCTACAACGCAACCCTTTTGGGTATCACAAAGGCGTCATTGGCAACCGAATCATTCCTTTCTGCTGCTTCCTTCCAAGAAACCACCCGTGTTCTTACCGAAGCTGCAATTAAGGGCAAGGTTGACCCGCTCTTTGGTCTTAAAGAAAATGTTATCATTGGTAAGCTTGTACCTGCAGGTACAGGTATGAAGTGCGAAGAAATCAACCCCATCAGAGAAGAAGAAATTTCTGATTCTGCTGAAGAAGTAATGGCTGATTTTGTTGCAGCTTCTGCCGAAATTGAAGAATAATTTCTTTTAAAATTAAAAAATCCCGAAAGTGAAAACTTTCGGGATTTTTTGTTTAAAACAAACCGTTTTGTCTTAAATAATAAAGTTTTAAAAGTGCGGTTTGGGTTTTAGCATCTTTAATTTCGTTTGAAAGCACCATTTCTACGGCTTTCTTTAAAGGCATTTTCACAACATATAAAAACTCATCATCGTCAAGTGATTTGTCACCCATACTTAAATTTTTTGCGGCATACATATAAATTATTTCATCGCAATAAGCGGGGGTGGGGTAAAGCTGACCAAGTGAAATATAATCACTTGCTACGGCGCCTGTTTCTTCCTTTAATTCGCGTTTTCCGCAAGACAAAGGGTCACCGTCACCTTCTTTATCACGCTTGCCTGCAGGTATTTCCAACAACACCTTGCCATAAGGATAACGAAACTGCTTAACCATTAAAACATTTTCGTTTTCATCAATTGCCGCCACACAAACACCACCAGAATGTTCAATAACTTCACGCGGGGCAGTGTTGCCGTTTGGCAGCAAAGCGGTATCACTTCTTAAATTTAAAATTTTGCCGCAATATACGGTGTTTTTGTTAAGCGTTTTTTCAATTAAATCCATTAAAATCTACCACACTTTTCATTTGCTGTTTTAAGTATAAACCATTAAATATGCATTGTCAAACAAAAACAACCTCACCCGAAAGGGTGAGGTTGCCTTTTTTATAAATCAATTAAAAGAGAAACCTAATTGATTAAGGAGTTACAAATAATTATTATTTGTAGAATTCTATGGTGTTAATCTTACAACGATAACCGCCAGAAACAGTTTCAAATGTAATTGTTTTTGTGGTTGTAGTATCAATTACAATTTCATCGTATTCACCGTTTGCAGAAAGCTTAGTGGTTTCTTGTTGGGTGCCACCATTAATTTTGAAATTTGCTTTATTTGATTTGTAACCGGCAACATAAATTTTTACAGAAGTAATATCGGCTGGAACTGTAAATGTAAATTTGCCAGCTACTGAACCTGTGCCCAATTTTAAGCAAGCATGACCACTTATATCATAAGAGTTTTTATAAACTTTACTGATGTTGGTTAAAGATAAGGTGTAGCCATTATTGTTTTCGCTATAAGAGGCACCTACATCGCTACCATCTTTGTTAGTTTCTGTGTTAACTGTTGAGTCATCAGTACCTAAAGCAAATGTTGCAGCAAGTGTAGTAGATGGTGTTTGACCGCCTTCACCTTCGCCTTCACCTTCGCCACCGCCTTCGCCTTCGCCTTCGTTGCCTGTATTAATTGTTGCAGGGTCAACTAAAGCTGCCTTGCAGTATGCAGTGTTAGAAACTTTGTTAGCGCTGAAAGTGTTATAAGTGCCTGTGTTGCTTGTGCCTAAGAAGTAGGTACCATCACTTAATGTTAAAGTGAATGTTGCAAGAGTCGCATCCCAATCCCAAACGGTTTCGGGTTTTTCGGTAACAAATACAGTGTTTGTATATGTGCCGTTCTTAATGATGGTGAGATATGTTTTTGTTTCACCATTCATGAAGTAAATTTGATAACCTAAGCGATCAACTTCAATTTTAACCTTAGCGGCAGCAGTTGCATCTTCTACAGTGCCGAAGTAATAACCGCTCATTGCACCGCTGAGATATAACAACTTGTTAAGGTTGGTGTGGTTAAGTTGCATTACATATTCAGTGTTAACCTTGTAAGGTGCGGTTGGCATAAATACGCCCTTGCAGTATGCAGTGTTAGAAACTTTGTTAGCGCTGAATGTGTTGTAAGTGCCTGTGTTGCTTGTACCTAAGAAGTAGGTGCCATCGCTAAGTGCAAGTGTAAATACGCCTAAGCTTGAATCATAAGCCCAAGGAGTAGCGGGTTTTTCGGTAACAAATACAGTGTTTGTATATGTGCCGTTCTTAACGATGGTGAGATATGTTTTTGTTTCACCATTCATGAAGTAAAGTTGATATCCGTTGCCATCTTCTTCAACCATAACCTTTGC
>JAZKYB010000127.1:0-6831 GCA_045611905.1 Acutalibacteraceae bacterium
CCTTAATTGCATCTGCGGCCGACGGCGGAATGCGTGACGCCCTTTCAATTTTGGATTTATGCGCTTCAAGCAGCAAAAATATCGATGAAACCATTGTTGAAGATGTTTGTGCAATGGCAGGTAATGACTATCTTTTAGAACTTTGTGATGCAATAAAAGCAATGGATACCGACAAGGCACTTTTAATGGTTGACAAATTACACAATTCGTCGGTTGATATGTCACGCCTTTTGGGTGAAATGATTTCACACTATCGTGATTTAATGGTTATTAAAACCGTTCGTTCGGGCAAAAGGCCTATTGTTTGTTCTGCAAACCGAATGGCCGCCCTTGAAAAACAAGCCGAAAAATTTGACATTAAAGAAATTATTTACACTTTAAATGTTTTGCAGTCAGCCACCGCTTTAATGAAAACAGGTGACAGGCGCTGTGAAATGGAAATGACAATTGTAAAGCTTTGCAATCCCGAACTTTCAACCGATATTGCATCGCTTGAACGCCGAATTTCGCTTTTAGAAAGTGGCATTGTTAAGGCAAAGGCGGTGCCTGCCGCCACAAAGGCAGAGCCGGAAGTGGTAGAAACTGAACCTGTGGTTGAAGCTATAATTGATGATGAAATCCCACCAATGCCGACAGATGATGATGCCCCTGAAGTTGCACCTTTAGTTGAAGGTAAGGTAGAAAAATGGAATGAAATTCTTGCACTTTTGTCAAGAAATTGCCCATTAATTGCGGCAGTTTTAAATGATTCAAAGGCATATATAAAGGGCGACTATTTGCTTATCGATGCACCAAATTCGCAGTTTAAAAGTCTTATCAGGCAAGAGGGCGGCAAATATAAGCAAAGCATTCGTGAGGCGGCCGAACAGGTGCTTGGTGTGACATATAAATTGGGGCCATACACCAAACCGCAGCAGCCACAAGAAAGTGACCCTTTGACTGCTTTGGCAAACAAACTTAAAACACTTGAAATTAACTAATTTAGGAGATTATAAATTATGAAAGTAAGACTTCCAAATAATGGCGGCGGAAATATGAACCAAATGCTTGCAAAGGCACAAAAAATGCAAGCCGATATGCAAAATTTACAAGCCGATTTAGAACAAAGAGAATATACAGCTGCTGCAGGTGGCGGTATGGTTGAAATTACCGTTGACGGCAAACATCTTGTAAAGGCGGTTAAAATCAACCCCGAAGCAGTTGATACTGATGATATTGAAATGCTTGAAGATTTCATCACCATTGCATTTAACGAAGCAGTTAATAAAGCAATGGAAGAATCCGAACAGGAAATGGGCGCTATCACAAGCGGTCTTAATCTTCCGGGGATGTTTTAATTATGGCATCTTTTAATATTATACCCTTAAACGAGCTTGTTTTGCAGTTTGAAAAACTGCCCGGTATAGGCAAAAAAACTGCACAGCGCTTGGCACTTAATATTTTAGAACAACCACCCGAACGGGCTGAAAAATTTGCCGAAGCGCTTATAAACGCGCGCCGAAAAATTCGTTTTTGCAGTGTTTGTCAAGGGCTTACCGATATGGAAGTTTGCTCGATTTGTGGTGACACAAACCGTGATAAATCGGTTATTTGCGTTGTGGCCGAACCGAAAGATGTTATTGCCTTTGAAAAAATAAGGGAATTTAACGGCACTTACCATGTGCTTCACGGTGTAATTTCACCGATGGATAACATAACCCCAAACGATTTAAGAATTAAAGAACTTATGACAAGACTGTCTGATGGCACAGTTAAAGAAATTATTATGGCAACCAACCCCACAGTTGAGGGTGAAGCCACAGCAAGCTATATTTCACGCCTTGTAAAACCAATGGGCATTAAGGTGACCCGCTTGGCTTATGGTGTGCCGGTTGGCAGTGATTTGGAATATGCTGATGAATTTACATTAGCCCGTGCACTTCAGGGCAGAAACGAGATTTAAAATGACACAAGAAAAAATTGACCGTATAAACGAGCTTGCCCGCAAGCAAAAAAATGTTGGTCTTACCGAAGAAGAAAAGCAAGAACAATATATTTTAAGACGAGAATATATTGATTCTTTTAAACAAAGTCTTGTATCTCAGCTTGAAAACACATATATTGTTCAGCCCGACGGTACAAAAAAGAAGGTGACCGCAAAAGATGAAAATATTAATAACTGACAGCGCAAGTTTAAAGTCATATAATGATTTATCACTTGAAGTTTTGGGAAAATTTGGCCAAGTTTTTGAATTTTCAGACATTTCAAGGAATGAACTTTTAAAGAAAGTCAAAGATATAGATATTATTTTGGCTAATAAGGTTACAATCGACCGCGAGGTAATGGAAAATGCCCCGCGGCTTCGTTATATCGGGTTGTTTGCAACGGGATATAATAATATTGACATCGTTGCCGCAAAGGAAAAAGGAATTGTTGTTGCAAATGCAGGCAGTTATTCTACAAATGCGGTGGCGCAGCAGGTAATGGCATATATTTTAATGCATTTCACCCAAATTGCAAAATATGATAACTTTGTAAAACGGGGCGGATGGATAAAATCTAATTGTTTTGCGCCGCTTGTTTTTGCAACTGATGAAGTTTGGGATAAAACCCTTGGTATTGTTGGTTATGGTGCAATTGGACAGGCGGTTGAAAGGGCAGCGACGGCTTTGGGTATGAATGTTATCGTTTACACACGCACCCCAAAGGATGACCCCAAATTTGTCGATTTTGACACCCTTTTAAAGACAAGTGATGTTATTTCAATGCATTGCCCGCTTAACGAACAAAGCAAAGATATGATGAACGCCGATGCGTTTAAAAAATGCAAAGATGGCGCATTTTTTGTTAATACAGCGCGTGGTGGCGTGGTTGATGAATTTGCACTTTTCGAAGCACTTGAAAGTGGTAAATTATCGGGTGCGGCGGTTGATGTTTTAAAGCAAGAGCCAATGAGTGAAAACTGCCCACTTTTAAATGCCAAAAATATTATAATCACCCCACATACTGCGTGGGCACCACTTAAAACCCGTCAACGCCTTTTGGAAATTGTTTGTGATAATATTCAGGCATTTTTGGACGGCAACCCTAAAAATAATGTAGCGAGGTAAGCTATATGTTTTCAAGAATTAACAGCGTCGGCCTTTTTGGAATCGATTCTTATATGATAGAGGTTGAAGCCGACATTTCAAATGGTCTTCCCGCATTTGATATTGTGGGTCTGCCTGATGCTGCGGTTAAAGAATCACGCGACCGTGTGCGTGCCGCAATTAAAAATTGCGGTTTTAAGTTTCCCGTTTCGCGAATTACTGTAAATTTGGCACCTGCCGACCGTAAAAAAGAGGGCTCAATTTATGACCTGCCCGTGCTTTTGTCAATTTTAAATGCGAGCGGTCAAATCAGCGTTTCACTTGATAATACTGTTGTAATCGGCGAAGTTGCATTAGACGGTATGCTTCGTTCGGTAAACGGGGTTTTGGCTATTGCAATCACCGCAAAGGAAAATGGCATAGAAAACCTTTTTGTGCCCAAAGATAATGCGGTTGAAGCGGCAGTTGTTGATGGATTAAATGTTTATGGTGTAGAAAATGTTAAAGAACTTATTTTGCACCTTAAAGGCGAAAAGTTAATTGAAAAACAACCGCTTACGATAATTAAAAACGAAAACAATTTAACCGTGCCCGATTTTTCTGATGTTAAAGGGCAATTAGCGGCTAAAAAAGCAATGGAAATTGCGGCGGCCGGGGGACATAATATCATTTTGGTTGGCCCACCCGGTTCGGGTAAAAGTATGCTTGCAAAGCGACTTCCCGGTATTATGCCCGATATGACCTTTGACGAAGCAATCGAAACCACAAAAATTCATTCGGTTGCAGGTATTTTAGATAAGAACGAGCCATTTGTGTCACAGCGCCCGTTCCGTTCACCACATCACACAGTTTCGCCCGCAGCAATTGCAGGTGGCGGCACAATGCCAAGACCGGGTGAAATTTCTTTGGCGCATAACGGTGTTTTGTTTTTGGATGAATTCCCGGAATTCCGCCGTGATGTTATGGAAGCGCTTCGCCAACCAATCGAAGATGGAAAAGTTACCATTTCACGTGTGGCGGGCACACTTACATACCCAAGTTCAATAATGCTTGTGGCGGCTATGAACCCTTGCCCGTGCGGTTTCTTTGGGCACCCAACACGTGAATGCAAATGTTCGCCCCAAGCGGTGCATAAATATCTTGCTAAAATTTCGGGCCCAATGCTTGACCGCATTGATTTGCATGTTGAAGTGCCGCCCGTTGATTACAGCGATTTAAGAAGCAACGGTCAAGAAGAAACAAGCGCCGAAATTAAGGTTCGTGTTAACAAAGCCCGTGCTTTACAGGCAAAAAGATATAAAGGCACAGGTATTTCCTGTAATGCCCGACTCACCCCATCGCTTATAAGAAAATATTGCATTTTAGATGATGAAGCAAGTCAGTATTTGGCCCTTTCTTTTGAAAGGTTGGGGCTTTCGGCCCGTGCGTATGACCGCATTTTAAAGGTTGCCCGCACCATAGCCGATTTAGATGGATGTGAGATTATAGAAAAACGCCACATCTTTTCGGCGATATCATTTAGAAGTCTTGACCGTAAATACTGGGGCGCATAAACCTTATATCAAAATAAAATTTAAGCCCTTTCGGATTTTTTATCTGAAAGGGCTTTTTTTGTTGCCTTTTTAAAGATATTAGTATATAATATATACTGTATAATTATGTAAAAAGAGGTGTGTTATGGATATTTCGGTTGGGGATAAACTTTTAATGAAGAAAAAGCACCCTTGTGGCTGTGATATTTTTACCGTAACACGCATAGGGATGGACTTTAAACTTAAATGTGATGGTTGTGGCCGTGAGGTTATGGTGCCGCGCACTAAAGCGGAAAAAAGTCTTAAAAAAATAATAAAGGCAGAGGTTATTTAAGTGTTTGATAAATTAGAATCGGTTGTAAACCGACACGAACAAATTGGTATTGAGCTTACACGCCCTGATGTTGCATCAGATAACGAGCTTTTTAGAAAGCTTATGAAAGAATATAGCGAACTTTCACCAATTGTTGAAAAATATAAAGAATATGTTGCGGCAAAAAACGCTGAAAAGGAAGCGCTTGAAATTTTGGCAGAGCCAAATTTGGACAAAGATTTTAAAGAACTTGCCGAAGAAGAACTTAAAGAGGCAAAAGAAAACATTATCACCTTTGCGGATGAACTTAAAATTTTGCTTCTTCCAAAAGACCCCAATGATGAAAAAAGTGTTATTATTGAAATTCGTGGTGGCGCAGGCGGTGAAGAGGCAGCGCTTTTTGCGGCTTCACTTTACCGTATGTATTCAATGTATGCTGAATCAAAGCGTTGGCAAATAGAAGTAAGCAACGCCAACGAAACCGAACTTGGCGGTTATAAAGAAATAAGCTTTATGATTGAGGGTAGCGGTGCATATTCACGCTTTAAGTATGAAAGCGGCGTTCACCGTGTTCAGCGTGTGCCCGACACCGAAACACAAGGCCGTATTCATACATCCACAGTTACTGTTGCGGTGCTTCCCGAAGCGGATGAGGTTGAACTTGAAATCAACCCTGCCGACCTTAAAATTGACACCTTCCGTTCATCAGGTGCGGGTGGTCAGCACATTAACAAAACATCTTCGGCAATTCGTGTAACACACATACCAACAGGTACTGTTGTTGAATGTCAGGATGAACGCAGCCAATTTAAAAACAAGGACAAGGCGCTTAAAATTTTGCGTGCCCGCCTTTTTGATGAAGAACAAAGAAAGCACGACGAAGCAATTGCTTCTGACCGTAAAAACCAGGTTGGTACCGGTGACAGAAGTGAGCGCATTCGCACCTATAACTATCCACAAGGTCGTGTAACTGACCACAGAATTGGTCTTACACTTTATAAATTAGACCAAATTTTAAATGGTGATATTGATGAGGTTGTAGATGCACTTATAACCCATTACCGCACCGAAGCTTTAAAATCAGAGGAAGAAAATTAATGACAACACTTCGCTTAAATATTGCGAAAAGTGAATATGATAAAAGTGTTAACACCGCTGCCGAAATTTTAAAAAACGGCGGTGTTGTTGGCCTGCCTACCGAAACTGTTTATGGTCTTGCCGCAAGCGCTTATGAAGACAATGCCATAAAAAAGGTGTTTGAGGCAAAGGGCAGACCACAGGACAACCCCCTTATTGTGCATATTTCTGATTTAGAAATGCTAAGTCAGGTTGCCGAAGATATACCCGAAATTGTTTACACCTTGGCTGAAAATTTTTGGCCCGGTCCTTTAACAATGGTGCTTCATCGCACCGAAAAGGTTGCCAAAAGCGTTTCGGCAGGGCTTTTAACAGTTGCTGTTAGAATGCCGTCAAATAAGGTGGCGCTTGATGTTATTAAAAAAAGCGGCTTGCCGCTTGCAGCCCCTTCGGCCAATATTTCGGGCAGACCAAGCCCCACCACTGCAAACCATGTGGTAAACGATTTGGATGGTAAAATTGATGCCGTTTTAATGGGGGAAGACTGTGATTTCGGTGTGGAATCTACCGTTATTACTCTTGTTGGCGAAACCCCAATGTTGCTTCGCCCCGGTGCAGTCACCTATGAACAACTTTTAAAGTTTTTACCAAATTTAGAAATTTCCGATGCCGTTTTAAACGAACTAAAGGTCGGCGACAAGGCGGAATCGCCCGGTATGAAATATAAGCATTATGCCCCAAAAACAACCGCCTTTTTGGTTGAGGGTGATAACTTTGCCGATTTTGTAAACACAAAGCAAAAAGCGGTAGCGGTTTGCTTTGCGGAAGAAAGCGACAGCA
>JAZKYB010000128.1:0-3805 GCA_045611905.1 Acutalibacteraceae bacterium
CCGATTGTTGGTGCTTCCGTTGGTCCGGGTACAGTTATTGGCTTTACCTTTGGCGAGGAAGTAACTATCGAGGGGAATGAATAATAATGCAGCAATATATTGATGGCAAAACCCTTAACTATTTATTTACAATGGGTTACCGCAATCTTAAAAAAAACATTCAAATTATTAATGATTTAAATGTTTTTCCCGTTCCTGATGGCGATACGGGCACAAATATGGTTCACACATTTGGTGGCGGTCTTGCTTCGGTTAAGCAAAGCAATAATATTAACGAATATACCGAATCGCTTGCACAGTCAGTTTTACTTAATGCAAGGGGAAATTCGGGCGTTATATTTTCACAGTTTGTAAACGGTTTTGCACGTGGTCTTAATGACAAAACAAGCATTTGCTTTGGTGATTTGGCGTCTGCTTTTAAATGTGCTAAAGACGATGCTTATAATTCAATTATGGTGCCGACTGAAGGTACAATTTTAACAATAATTCGTGAATCGGCTGAATTTTTGGATGAAAAAGCACAACAGTTTTCTGATTTTAAAACCGGTTTAGAAGCGCTTTTAGATCTTATGAAGTCTACACTTGCCAAAACTCCTGAAATGCTGCCTGTATTAAAGGAAGCAGGCGTTGTTGACAGCGGCGCTGCAGGTTTAGTTTGCTTTTTTGAAGGCATTTACGCCCATTTTTGCGGCATTTCTATTGATGATGTTGAAACCATTGATGCAGTGCCAATACAAACTTCTAACAGCGCTGTTGATTTTGGCCCCGACAGTGTAATGGAATATGGTTATTGCACCGAATTTATTTTGCAACTTATGAACAACAAGGTTGATATTAAAAATTTTTCAAAGGAAGAATTTTTAAACCCACTTGAAAATATGGGCGATTCTATTGTTTGTGCTTTAAGCGGTAGCATTTTAAAATTACATATTCACACTTTTGAACCTGAAAAGGTTTTGGCTTATGGCCGCAATTTTGGTGAATTTATCAATTTGAAAATTGAAAATATGTCGGTTCAGCACAATGAAACCCAAATTGAGCCAAAGCGTGAAAAGGTGAAATATGCGGTTATTCCTGTTGCTTCGGGTGATGGAATAATTGAATATTTTGAAAGCATTGGTGCCACTGCAGTTATTAACGGTGGTCAAACTAATAATCCGTCGGTTGAAGACTTTTTAAGCGTTTTAAAAAGGTTTGAAGCCGAACATATAATTTTATTGCCAAATAATTCAAACATAATTTTAACTGCAAATCAGGTGGCGCAAATTTATAAAGATGCGCCTGTGCATGTAATACCAACAAAAACTATTGTTGAAGGTTATAGCGCACTTTCGATGATGAATTTGTGGTGTGATAATGTTGAAACATTGATTGAAGATATGTCATCGGGCTTGGAAAGTGTTATTTCAGCAAGCATTACAACCGCCACCCGTGATGCAAAAATTGGCAATGTTGAAATTTTAAAAAATCAATTTCTTGGCATTAAAAATAAGGACATTGCTTTAAGTGGTGATAACCGTTTTGAAGTTACTACAAATTTAATTAGCCGTATTATGACTGAAGACGAAAAATCAATTATAATTGTTTTTTACGGCAAAAATGTTCAAAAAGAAGAAATTGACTTATTACAAAGTTTTCTTGAAAACGAATATCCACTTGTCGATATAGGTTTTATTGACGGTAAACAAGATATTTATGATTATATAATTTCTTTAGAATAGGTGTTTTATGGAAAAGATTATTGTTGATATTTACGGCGCTGATTTAGGCGCTGAAGTTGTGGTTTTAGGCGTTGCAAAAGCAATTAAACAATTTAAAATTTTTCCTGTAATTGTTGGTGATAGCAAACTTATTTCTGACATTATGAACGCTGAAAACATTAACGAAAACTGTTATGAAGTTGTTCACACAACCGATTATATCACCAATAACGAACCTGCCACTTGCATTTTCGGCGGTCGTGATGAAAGTTCAACGGCACTTTCTTATAAACGACTAAAAGAAGACGATGACGCAGTTGCTTTTCTTTCGGCAGGTAACACAGGGGCTTTACTTGTTGGCTCTATTTGTCGCTTGGGATTATTGCCGTCTGTAAAATTTCCGTCTCTTTGCAGTGCGTTACCATGTGCCGGCGATAAGCTCGTAACCTTGGTTGACTGTGGTGCAATAATCGATTGCACTTCAAACGATTTGGTGCGGTTTGCCAAAATGGGAAATGTTTTTGCAAAATGTTATTGCCAAATTGAAAATCCACGAATTGGTTTAATGTCAGTTGGTCGTGAAAACGCAAAGGGAAGTGCCTTATCTTTAGAAGCATTTTCTAAACTTTCGGAACTTGATTTGAATTTCATCGGTAATATTGAAGGAAGCGATATGGTTTCTGGTTATGCTGATGTAATTGTTACCGATGGTTTTTCGGGCAACATTCTTCTTAAAAATACTGAAGCAGTTGGCCAAAAAGCAATTGAAATTGTTGAAAGTTTTTCAAATTCTTCACCTGAACTTATTGGAAAAATCAAGGCAGAATTACTTAAAAAATTTGACTTTAATTCACGTGGTGCTGCAACTTTTTTAGGCACTAAGAAAACCGTTGTAAAAATGCACGGTTGTGCAAATATTGACACTGTGGTAGCTTCGATTGAACAAATTTTAAGATTAAATAAGGCAAACTTTTCTGCAGAAATGTCAAAAATATTTGAAAAGTAAAAAAATAAAGACAAACATAAAAATGTTTGTCTTTATCTTTATATGTTTTTGTTTCGGTTTGTTGTTGCAATAAATATAAGTTGATGTAAGAAATATCTTAATGGCAAACATACAATGTAAACAATATTAAAGTTTATAAACAATGATACATCAGGGAAAATGAAATAAAACAGTTTGCAAATTAATGTATAAACGAAGTAATAAATAATTGTAAAAACAATTGTTGAAATGTCATCACCGATATTAATTTTTCTCAAAAAAACAAAGCGGTTTAATATAATATGTAATAATAAACTTATGCCGCCAATTGAAGAAACAATAAACCCTAAATATGAAATGTTAAAGATAATAGATGCCATAAGCATAAGAATTTCGGTTAATGCAAAGGCGAATAGCGTTCCAAACGCCAATGAAAACAAACTTTTATATATTCTTATTGTGTCTTTAACCGGTGAAAAGTGCGAAGATGCGTTGTTTTCAATATAAATTGCTTCGATGGGAACGGTGGTTATTTCCAACCCAATCTTTGCGGCATAGTATAAAACATTCATTTCATAATCGTAATTGTTTTTTTCAACACTTAAAAGCCAATTAATATTGCTTATTGAAAAACCGCGTAAACCTGACTGGTTGTCGGACAAGTAACTGTTTGTAAGCAGCGTATAAACAAATTTTGAAAGGTCATTACCAAATCGTGAACGGAAGGGGATTTTGCCTTTACGTTCGCGAATGGTTAAAACAAGCTTTTTTCCTTTGTTTAATTGCTCTTTAACTTTTAAGACGTCTTCAATGCGATGTTGACCATCGGCATCACAGGTGATAAAGTTTTCGCAAGTGGGGTAATTTTCTTTAATGTGCTTCATTCCCGCCTTTAATGCAGCACCTTTACCGGAATTTTGCTTTAATTTAACAATATCTGCTTTGCCTTCAATTGAATTGAAGATATTATTGTATTTATCGCCGCTGCCATCATTAACAACAACAACATGCAGGTTGTTTCGTATTAATTCTTCAACAATTTTGATAAGCTGATGGTCCGGCTCGTAGGCAGGAATTAAAACTATATCCATTTTTTCAAGTCCTTTTTATTTAATGCTTT
>JAZKYB010000129.1:0-10514 GCA_045611905.1 Acutalibacteraceae bacterium
ACCTGCATAAATATGCTGGTATAAAGTGAAGCGTCACGCATAAACATTGCTTCGGCTTCGGGCATTGCTGCAATAATGCAATAACCTTCAACAAATTTGAAAACATAGATATATTCCATGCTGTCGGTTGTTATTCCGTCAACAATATCAGCATAATAAAGTGCTGTGGCTGTTTTGCCATTTTTCATTTCTTCGGGGGGTTCAATTCCTATTGTTGTAATAGAACGACCTGAATAATCATTATCAATAACCATATTAAGCTTATCGTCGCAAACAGCAACAAAACCACCCGTGCCAACATGGCGATTTTTGGTAACATCAACCACGAATTCGTTTAACATTTCGTGGAATTGTTCGGCATCATATCCCACCTGTATAAACCCGCCATTATTTAAATTGATGGCGGCATACTTTCTCCACACAGATTCATCTTTTCCTCTTGGGCTGTATTGCTGAACAAAATAATCTTGTGTTTTTAAAACATCTACAAATTCTTTCGATTGCGTCTTGCTGTTCATATCGTAGTTATTTATTACATCTGCTTCGGTGGAATTTATAATTATTCCTTTGTCGTCCACCACATTGATTTCTACAATATCATATTTTTGCACCAATGCTTGTAACGACACATTGGTGTTTTTTTCATATTCACCCTTCACCTGTTTTGCAATACCAAGCAGCTCGGCATCAGATTTACCCTTAATATCAGATTCAACATCGTTTATTGCGGTGGTAAACACTTCCTGTGTTTCAATGCTTACCATACCGTTTTGAAGTATAAATGTAAAGGTGCTTGTAATAAGGTAAGCCACCACAATACATAAAAGAAGCCACCGCTGAAAAGTGTTTGCAATGCGTTCGCTTCCCTTATTTCGAGTAAAGCGTTCGTGACTTAAAAGCGACACAATAATAATTGCAACACCAACGGCAATTGCATTGCCCAAAATCATGGGAATGGTTGCACCCTTAACAAATTCAAATGCATAAGAAGAATCATCCATATTTGTAAGGAAAATCAAAATCATATGAATTACTTCACAAACAACGGCAATGCAAATTCCATAACCCCAAGTGGGCTTTTTATTGTCAAACATCAGTTTTCTAAGTCCTGCAGCCATAAAACCGGCAAGAATGGTTGCAATGCTGCACGCAAGCTGCGTGTATGTACCCGCGCCCCAATAAACCGAAAACCAACGGTAAAGACCGCCAATAAAACCCGAAATAATGCCGGCCGGTGCGCCAAAAATAAGCCCTGCCGACAATGGCGCCGCATCACGAACATTTACGGTGGTGCCAAGCAATTCAACACCATAGCTTGAGGCAAAAGCCGAAACGCCACCAAATAAAAGACCAATAATTATTTGCTTAACTATATAAGGCATTTTTTTAGCGGGAGTATACTTATCCACAAGATAAACGGCAAGAACAAGAAAACTGTTAAGTAATATTGGAATAATTAATCTCACGGTGTTCCTCCCTTATATATACATACGTATTATCGTTTTAACTATCTCGGCTAAAAGGTCACCAAAAATACCGATTACCATAAGTAAAACCATATACAAAAACATACTGCTTTTACTTACTGAATTTTTAGCAACATTATAATAAAAATTAAACTGACCCTGTTGGTTGTGTTCCCTGTTTTGATTCCATTGATATGTAATAACATCTTCGCATTTATAATCCTTGGGAAGATAATTTTTATATAAATTTTCTTCCAAACGACGAATGCGGTAACAACCAACGTCATTAAGTTCATAACTTTCATCAATAGAAAGTGTAATAACCGCTTTTTTTAACTTTTGTCGGTGAAATGCACCAATTCTTGTAATTTCCTCGGGCAACAGGCGTGATTCGTTAATACGGATAGAATAACAATATTTTTCAGACACAACTGGCGTTGTAATTAAATCACGCAGTCTGTCCATTGCATTGCCTACATCCACGCGTGGCTTGAATATGGCATCTAATGTTTTGTGGGGCATACGCCAAATAAAATATGCCTCATCATTATCAATAAATGGTTGTAATTCTTCTAAATTAACGTTAATAAGCGTGCCGTCAGCCAATGCAGATATTTTATATTGCAAGGTGCTGATGTGCACAATATCCACAGTTTTACCGTTGTAAGCAATTTCTGATGTGTGTTCATTCTTTTTATAATCTATAATACAAGCTGCACTAAATGTTGCCTGCAAAATTTTCGTATCGTTAAAGAGCAAAGATACATCTTCAATTTCGTCACAAGAAACGGCAAACGGAACATAAACGCATAAGCTCTTACTGGATTTTACACCTCTTATACGAACCGCCGCATCTACATAGCTTTTACCTTTGGGGCTAAGCCAATCGTTAATATAAATCGTGCTTGTATCGTCACCGTCAACCCAAATTGCCCAGCCGTCATCTGCAAACTTTTTATGTTTTTTAGGCATTATCAATGCTCCTTTTTATATAATCTGTCTGCCCGCCACAAATTTGGCGGTAATATTTTTTTCATCCAACCCAAGATAAACCGCACGTTCCATTCTTTCAGCAAGATTTAGGGGTTGCGGATGAGTTAAAACGCTGTCATCAAGTACAACAGCATCAAATTCAAAACCTTCTTCAAAACTGCCAACATTACCAAAAAATGCACCGCCACCCTTCGTAGCAAGATAAAATGCTTCAGAAAATACAAGTGGTTTATATGCTTCATTTACCATTCTAAAATACATTTTAGATGCCTGAATCGTATCGGTAATGGCCCTGAAAACAGATTCACTGTGTCCGGCTGCAATGTCGGTGCCAAGCCCAATGTTAAGACCCAAATCCAAATATTTTCTAATTGGCGCAATACCTGAAGTAAGGTTCATATTAGAAGCGGGACAGTGTGCCACAAACACACCGTTTTTTCGCATAAGTTCAACCTCTTCATCAGTTGACCAAACACAATGTGCCATAACCGTTTTTACATCGGTATCAATATCATCATTTTTTCCAAACAAATCATATTGATTATACACATCCCCATAGAAAGCATTATCAGGTCGCAAAAACTTTACAAAGTCAATTTCGCCCTTACTTTCTGAAAGGTGGGATTGCACAGGAATGCCATAGGCCATTTGTATTTCACGAAGTTCTTCCATTAGCTTGTCAGTACAGCACGGAATAAATCGTGGGGTAAGAATTGGTTTTGTGTTTTTAAACTTGTCTCTTACTGCATTAAGCCATCCAAAAGTGGTATATGCCGAAATATCGGCGCTTTTTTCAATAAGCGCCTTACTTGCTTCACGGTCCATATTAACTTTACCAACGAAACTGACAAGACCGCTTTCTTCCATAAGCTTCATTAAAAGCTCAGTGGCAAAGCGGTGACGAGTGGCAAAAATGCAAGCCCTTGTAGTAGCGCCTTTGTGCAAGGCATCCACAAATATGCCATACGCTTTTTGGGCGTATTCCAAATTTTCATATTTTTCTTCTTCGGGAAAGGTGTAACTATTCAACCAATCCATAAGTTCTAAATCCATACACATGCCACGAAACGCATACTGCGGTGCGTGAATGTGAAGGTCTATCATACCCGGAAAAATCAGTTTATCTTCATAGTCATAAATTTGCAAGGAGGCATATTCTTCGGGCAAAACCTCAAACACACCTTTTGAAACTCCATCCACACATACTGCAAAAGCATTTTTGTGCAAATCAAGTTCCTTTGAATTTGTGGTTTGACATATATTGCCTTTTATAACAAATCCGTTACTCATAGCGCCCTCCTTTACAAATCTGTATGACCGAAAATCGTTGTATAAAACGACTGTTTATTAAAGACCGGGTGTGATGTACATTTGACCAAGTAAATTTAAATATTCGTCCCAACCAAATTTAATGTCAATATCATATTTATCCAAAATGGTGTTAAGTTCTGCAACCTTTTGGAATATTTCTTTAATTTGTGCTCTTTCTTCGTCGGTATACTCTTCGTAATTATCCATTACATCATCAATGATCGACTTGAATTTTTTAATCAATTCTTTCTTTTCGTTTTTCATTTTGTTTGCCTCCATTTTTCGAAATAGTTTTATATTTAATCAATTAAAAATAACGGACCGTAACAAAATGTTGAGAAACAGTAGCCCAATATTCTTCCCAATTGAAGTTTGTTTCAACATCATATTTATCCAAAATTTTATTTAAGTCTGCAACCTTTTGGAAAACATCTTTAACCTGTGCTTTTTCTTCGTCGGTATATTTTTCATAGTTATCCAATAAATCTTCGATTACCAAATCGAACTTTTTGATAAATTCTTTCTTTTCGTTTTTCATTTTGTTTGCCTCCGTTTTTAAAATATAATTTTACATTAATTGTTTTTAATTACTTTTCTTTGGGCTTTCGCACCATAGCATAATGTGTAACAGGAGTTTTCGGAATAATTTCTTCCTTCATTAAATCAAACCCATAATGCTGATATAACCCAACATTAGTTTCTTTGTTGGTTTCTAAATAAGCCACCATACGCTCGTCATCACAAAACTGAAGCATTGGTCGCATCAATTTACTTGCAATTCCCTTACCCTGTGCATCTTTTTTAATTGAAAGATTGAAGAGATACCAGTCGTAATGATCGGTGAACTCTTTTTTAAGATTCATCGCGTAGTTTTCGTAGGTTTGAAGTCTGCCTACCATGCCTAAACCTGCATGAAGGAATAAACTAAGACCTCCGTTCATTAAAAATGGAAGAGCTTTGTTGCCCGGAAAGCCAAAGGGCAACCAAGCCGCAAAGCCGTCAATTTCTTCACTGTCAGCGTAAATCACCGCATCTTCTGTCATGGTTTTAAGTGAAATTTGCATAAGAAGTTTTGATGCTTTGTTGTCATACTTACCCTTCATAAACCAATTGTGCAGGGGATAGTCTTGATAAGCGTCGGCCGCAACCTCGGCCAAACGTTCAAGGTCTTTTTCTTGCACAATATAAAGTCCCGCTTTTTCTATCGCTTTTTTAGCAAGCGGAATTTCAATTTTTCTTACTAATTTATCCATTGCAATACTCTTTCATAAAGGACACTAACATATTATTAAATGTTACTTGTCACCAAAATAATATTTTTTTAATTAATCACATAACACTTTCGGCATATCGAACAGCTTCCATTGCATCCTTTGCATATTTGTCCGCGCCTATTTTGTCTGCATAATCTTGTGTTAAAACTGCGCCGCCAACAATGGTTTTACACCAAGGAGCTTTTTGCTTTAATAATTTAATGGTTTCTTCCATAGCGGGAACAGTAGTAGTCATTAAAGCGCTAAGTCCCACAAGTGATGCACGAAGTTCAACAACCTTATGAGCAATAACTTCGGGTGCAACATCTTTGCCAAGGTCAATAACCCCAAAACCATAGTTTTCAAGTAATAGTTTAACTATATTTTTACCGATATCGTGAATATCGCCCTTAACGGTTGCAATTATGATAGTGCCCTTTTGGGTTGAATTTTCTTTGCCTGCCATAAAGCTTTTTATAACTTCAAAAGCTCGTTTGGCGGCTTCGGCACTAATAAGTAATTGCGGCAAATATATCGTCTTGTTTTCAAAACCCTGCCCCACAACATTAAGTGCAGGTATAATTTCGTTATTAACTATATTAATGGGTTCAACACTTTCAAGAAGTTCCTTTGTAATGTCGGCAGATTTTTCCTTAAACCCTTTTATAATTGCATATTGAAGTTCGGAAGAAAATTCTTCAACCATAGATTTCGTTTTAATAACAGTTTCAGAAGCGGCGGTAACAAAAGAACCTGCCAAACTTATATATTCGGCACAGTTATCATCCATTCCCTTTAACGCCTTATAGGTGTAATAGGTTTTCAGCATATCAACCGAATATGGATTCATTATAGCCGCCGAAAGACCGTTTTCAAGCGCCATTGCAAAAAATGTGGCATTTATTGCATCCCTGTTTGGAAGACCAAAAGAAATATTTGAAACACCCAAAGATGTATGACACCCAAGTTCGGTTTTTATAGTTTTAAGCGCATCAAGTGTTGCAATTGCGGCTTTATTATCTGCGCTTATGGTCATAGCAAGCGTATCAAAAATTATATCCTTTTTAGCTATGCCATACTTTGCAGCGGTAGAAAGAATTTTTTGGGCAATTTGCACCCTTCCCTCGGCCGTTTTGGGAATTCCTTCTTCATCTAAAGTAAGCGCTACCACCACACCGCCATATTTTTTAACAAGCGGAAAAACGGCTGACATACTTTCACTTTTACCGTTTACGGAATTTATCATGGCCTTTCCGTTATAACGCCTAAGTGCTGCTTCCATTGCCGTGATATTGGCGGTATCAATCTGCAAAGGCAGGTCGATAATTGCTTGTAATTCGCAAACCGCATTTTTCAATATCTTTGTTTCGTCGATATCGGGAAGTCCCACATTAACATCAAGTATGTGAACGCCTTTTTCTTGCTGATTAACACCTTCTGAAAGAATATAATCCATATCGTTTTCTATAAGCGCCTGTTTAAAGCGCTTTTTACCGGTGGGATTTATACGCTCACCGATAAGAATGGGTTTATCGCCTAATTCCACTGCATGAGTGTAAGATGATACCATCGTTATATTCTTGTTTTCTATTGGCAATGGTTTAATGCCACAAGTCTTTTTGTATAAAGTTTTTATATATTCAGGGGTAGTACCGCAACAACCACCCACAACACGAACGCCCCGCTTTATAATTTCGGCTACTTCGTTTGCAAACTCGTCAGTGGTTATATCAAACACTGTTTTTTGGTCTACCGTTTTTGGTAAACCCGCATTAGGTTTCAGTATAACGGGAACTGATGCATATTTAAGCAATTCCTCTGCCACACCACGAAGTTGGCGGGGGCCTAACGAACAGTTTGCACCCAAAGCATCAGCGCCCATTCCTTCAAGCAACGCCACCATTGCGGCAGGGGTTGCGCCCGTCATCAGTTTGCCGTCTTCACCATAAGCATTGGAAACAATTACGGGAAGTTGGCTGTTTTCCTTTGCGGCAAGTAAAGCGGCTTTGGTTTCATAAGAATCATTCATTGTTTCAATGATGATAAGGTCAACCCCATATTTAACACCAAGATTAATGGTTTTGGCAAATACATTTACTGCATCTTCAAAATCAAGGTCACCAAGCGGCTTTAAAAGTTTGCCCGAAGGACCTATGTCAAGGGCAACAAACTTTTCGTTATTAGAATTTGATTGTTCCCTTGCAGTCTTTGCATTAAAAACTGCCGACATTATAATATTTTCAAGTTCGTCTTCAGAAAATTTGAGTATATTTGCACCGAAGGTATTAGTGCAAACAACATTGCTGCCCGCATCAAAATATGCTTTGTGAATACTTGTTATAATATCGGGGTGCGACAAATTCCAGCGTTCGGGATGCTCTCCGGGACGAAGTCCCTGTGCTTGTAACAGCGTTCCCATACCACCGTCAAGATAAACTATATTGTTTTTTAAATATTCTTTAAAATTCATTAAGCACCTCAAAAAATGCAGTTTTTTATTGCATTGAGCACATTTTGCTGTCGATTTATTCTTTCTCGCAAAACCCTATTATTGCCGTAACCGATTTTGAAGGCGACATAAGCATACTGTCGGTCAAAAACAACCCTATATGCTTTTGGGGAGAAAGAACAGAAAAAATATCATTTTGTGAATTAAGCGGTAAATCTCCATATCCGGGACTATAGCGTGGCCTTGTATTACAATTGTATTCCTTTGCAACATCCGCACAAAAAGCGTCACATACCGCTTCTATGCGCTCGGCCCCTATAGCTTGAAACATCAGTGCTTTGGAAGGAGAAATCCTTCCGTATTTTGAAATAACACGGTCAATTTCAACACCAATGGTTGCGGCAAATAAAATAACACTTTTGCAACCCTGCAAATTTAATGCCAACTTTTTCGAACTTAACGAAAATGCGCCAAAATCACAGACATCACCGCAAATTTTTACCGTAAACTTACTATAACAAACCTTGTATGTAAGTTTCGCCTTAATTTCGTTAATACATTCTCTTGCAAGATTCACCATTTTATCATCGGTTTGATTGCAGCCCGCATACCGTAAAATTTCTTTTTCACAAAAAGGCAGGTCGGTATATTTTTTATTTAAAACCACAAAAGTCACTTTCCTAACATATCTGAAAGATTGCTTTGTATTTTTGCCGCCACATCGGGCTTATTCATTGAATATACATGCACATTAGTTATGCCGTTGGCAAATAAATCTATAATTTGGTCGGTAGCATAAGCAATGCCTGCCTGTTTCATGGCAGCAGGGTCACTGCCGAATTGATCCACAAGACTTTTAAAGCGTTGCGGCATAAACGAACCCGAAAGATTAATTGCACGTGCCACCTGATTAGCGTTTGTAATAGGCATAATACCCGGAATTACAGGCACGGTAATTCCCGCTTCACGAATTTTATAAAGGAAATTATATAAAAGATTATTATCAAAAAACATTTGTGTAATCAAAAAATCACACCCGGCATCAACCTTTTCCTTAAGTCTTTTGATATCTTCTTTTTGATTTATGCTTTCGGGATGAATTTCGGGATAACAAGCCCCGCCAATACAAAAATTGGGGTTTGCTTGTTTTAATTCTAAAACAAGGTCTATTGCGTGTTTATAATCCCATCCGCTTCGTTCGGCGTTTTCAAGACCTGCGGGAATATCCCCTCTAAGAGCCATAACATTTTCTATTCCCGCTGCTTTTATTTCTTCAATTTTTGCTTTTACGGTTTCCTTTGTTGATGAAACACAAGTGAGATGCTCTAAAGCCGGCACCCCATATTGTTTTTTTATGTTTTTGGCAATATCAAGTGTGTAATCACTTGTGCCGCCACCGGCGCCGTATGTAACGCTCATAAAAGAAGGTTTTAACCTTGCAATTTCTTCTGTGGCGCACTTAACATTTTCAAAACTTGTCTCATTTTTAGGCGGGAAAACCTCAAAAGAAAGAAATAATTTATTTTGTTTAATTATATCTATAATCTTCATAACTTTATCATTTCCAAAATAATTTATAATTAAATTATATCACTTAAAGTTACTATTACAGATAAAAAAACTTATGCTTTTTTATCTGTAACCAATTTATGGGTAAACAAAACAATAAGTAATGCTAAAAACAAGGTTGCACTTACTTTATGAATAATAGAAAGTGCATCAATGCCGGATACATTCATAACAACTATGCCTGTAATTAAAGCAATGCCATAGAATAAACGCATAATAATTTCCAATGCGGGAATTTTCCAATCCTTTTTGGTTAAAACAGTGTATGCAATTAAAAGCAAAACACCAATTACAGAAACAACAATATGTGCCGTCATGCCTGTTGCCTTAAGCAAAAATAATAAAGCGCCAACAACTAATAATGCAGGGGTGAAAATTAAGTCTTTTTTCATATCAATACTCTCCAATAATTTTTATTTCTTGCGAATAATTAAAGATGCCAAAGTTAAAGCAATCAATACCAATTCAAAAATTGCGCCAACAACAGCAAAAATAATGGCTGGCATACACAAATATTCGGTCGAATAACCGTCATCTTCAGCTGCCACTAACTTAAATGCGTTAATTTCGTCGGCATAAAAAGCTGTGCTAATGGCTTCATCAAAATTTTCATTGATATTTGCTACTTCTTTTTCATAATCTTCGTCGGTTTCGGCCATGGTATAGAAAATGTATCCGTCTTTATAATAATAACGCGACTTCATTTCTTCTTCAAAATTTGTGTTGCGGTTAACCATTGTACCGTCAAAATTAAATTTCATTGTGCCTTCAAATACCCCGCCATCATATACGGTTTCGTTGTGATAATTCATTCCGTATGATATTGGTCTTACAAGCATGTATGTATAAAATCCCAATGAAATAACGATTATAACCAAAAGTGCAATTAAAGTTTTAGTGCAAGATAAAAACTTTTTCATAAAACACCTGTCCCTTTATTTTTAACCTTTTTTCTTCGAAATTTTGTCTAAACCAAAGAACAAGAAGCCAACCACAACAAACGCCACTGCAAGAATGGCAATCCACATAAGAACACCCGAAATACCTTGTGTGTCAAGGTTAACAAAGAAGTAGGGATAAATAAGTGGGGTGGTTGTTGTGGGAATTAAAACAGAAGTGTCAAACTTCAAAATAATTGCTTGAATAAGAAGGAAAATTACATAAACCAGTGGGAATGCAATCGAAGCAATTGGATAATACCATTTGCATTTTTTGCGTTCATAAAACAAGAACCAGTCAGCTATGTACATAATTGGAAGAACAACATGGAAAATAAGACTGCCTACTCGCCAGTTTGCTTGTGGGTCACGGCCTTCGGCGCCGGCAAGCATAATGTTGAAAACAAGAAAGGTAAGCAAAATGCCAAGCATACCGATAAACTTCAAAATCGGAGCAGCCGAAACAAAACTGTCTTCTTTCTTTTTAGCTGTTTGCACAAGACCTGCAAGCATAACACCAATGCATAAGAAATTG
>JAZKYB010000130.1:0-3567 GCA_045611905.1 Acutalibacteraceae bacterium
TTATCGATGACCCTTGTAGCAATTTTACTTGCATCAATGTTCTTGATGGCAGGTTGTGGCAGTAAGGAAGCCACATTGAAATTTGGCGCAGGCGTATATGTAAGCACCCCTTCAGTTACTGACGCCACCGCCGACAAAGAAGGCACCGGTAAGGTAGATGTTACTGTTGCTGCAGTAACTGTTGACGCTGACGGCAAAATTGTTGCTTGTCAAATTGACACAATGAGCAATTCCGTAAGCTTTGACAAAGACGGCAAAGCCATCGCAAACGAAAGCTTTACAACAAAGTATGAAGCCGGCAAGGACTATAACATGGTAGCTTACGGCGGCGCTAAAAAAGAATGGTATGAACAAGCTGACGCTTTTGAAACCGTTGTTGCAGGCAAAACCCTTGACGAAGTTAAGGCATTGGTTGCTGAAGGCAACAAAGGCAATGCGGATGTTGTAAATGCCGGTTGCACAATTATGATTGGCGAATTTGTAAACGCTATTGAAAAAGCTTACAATACAGCTGCCGATTCAAAAGTAACCGCTAAAGACACACTTAAAGTAACTGCTGTTACCGAACAAACTTGCACCGACGCTACTGCTGAAAAAGATGGTGGCAACAAAGTTGCTACAACTGTTTTTGCTGCAGCTGTTGATGCTAATGGTAAAATAATCGTTGCTTCAAGCGACTGTGTTGAAGTTACTTTCAGCTTTAACAATAAAGGCGCTTCTACACTTGACACCACAAAGGCAGTTCTTTCCAAGAAGGAACAAGGCACCAACTATGGTATGGTAGCTTATGCAGGTTCTGCTAAAGAATGGTTTGAACAAGCTGCTGCTTTCGATGCTGCTTGTGTTGGCAAGACCGCTTCTGAAATCAAAACCCTTATGGGTGCTGACGGTAAGGGCGTTGAAGATTTACAAACTGCCGGTTGCACAATCTATGTAACAGGTTTTGTAAAAGCTGCTGAAAAAATCGGCTAATAAAACTGAATAATTTAAAAAAGGGGGATTATCCCCCTTTTTGTTTGTCTTAAAATTATGAAACGAACTTTACTATCCAAAGCTTTTTCAGTTTTATTTGTGTTTTCGCTTTTGCTTTGCTCTTGCAAGGTGCAACAGCAAAAAAATAAATATACTGCACACTCTTTCGATTATTTTGACACGGTGGCAACAATAACGGGTTATGAAAATTCTTAAAAAGAATTTGATGATGTTTCAAACGAAATTTTCTCACTGCTTGCTGAATATCATAAGCTATATACCATTTACCACCGCTTTGAAGGTTTGGAAAATCTTTGCACTATAAACGAACTTCAAGATGGTGCACACCGCACTGTAAAAGTGGACCGCAAAATCATTGATATGCTAAAGTATGCCAAGGAAATGCATATCAAAACAAATGGTATGCTCAATGTGGCAATGGGCAGCGTTTTATCCTTGTGGCATGACTACCGCACTATTGGTAAAGACGACGTACAAAACGCCCAATTACCACCTATGGATAAACTTTTAAAAGCGGCCAACCACACCGACATTAACAAGGTTGTTATTGATGAAGTGAATTCTACCGTAACCTTAACCGACCCTTTAATGAAGCTTGATGTCGGCGCAATTGCAAAGGGTTATGCTACTGAACAAATCGCCCTTTACCTTGAAGAAAAAGGCATTGATGGATATCTTTTAAATATTGGCGGAAATGTGCGTGCTATCGGTTCAAAGCCCGACGGCACAGACTGGCTTGTAGGCATTGAAAACGCCGACAAGGACGATTATTTAGCATATTTGGAAATATCCGATAAATCAATTGTTACAAGTGGCTCATATCAGCGTTATTATGTTGTGGACGGCAAGCGTTATCATCACATTATCCACCCTAATACTTTAATGCCTGCTACCGAATTTACCTCGGTTTCAATTCTTTGTAAAGATTCATCACTTGGTGATGCACTTTCCACAGCAGTTTTTTGCATGGCACTAGATGAAGGACTTAACTTAATAGAATCTATCCCCGAAGTTGAAGCAATGTGGTTAGACAATAATGGTAAAATAACCGTTTCATCCGGTTGGAATAAATATATTAAAAAATAGAAAGGCAGTCAATTTTATGTTTGAAAACCTTTTATCGCATTTTGAAGAATTTCTTCACATTATTTCAGAATTTTCTGTATACGCCTTAGAACTTGTTGGTATTCTTATCGTTGTTATAGGTTCTATTCGTGCGTTACTACGCCTTGCTAAATGTCTTAGAAAAAAGACCCCATTTCATGTTGTAGTTGATTTAGGAAAGGCACTTTCTTTAGCACTTGAATTTAAAATGGGTGCCGAAATTATTAAAACTGTTATTATTCATGATTTAAAAGAACTTTCCATTTTGGGCGTTGTAATTTTAATTCGTGCTGCATTAGCATTTATTATTCATTGGGAAATGAAAAACGAAGAAAAACACAACAGCATCAAAGCCGAAAAAGATAAAAAAGAAATATAAAACGTATATATTAAAAATAAAAAAGACCGATTTTAAGATCGGTCTTTTTTTATTTTAATGTATCGGCAATTTTATAAATTAAATCCTTACTTTTTTCAAAGCCAAGGCAAGGGTCAGTAATTGACTTGCCATAGCAATGCTCGCCAATTTTTTGGGCACCGTCTTCAATATAACTTTCAATCATAAGGCCCTTAACCATTTTTCTAATATCTTTATTGTGGTTGCAACTATAAACAACATCTTTGGCAATACGAACCTGTTCAAGATATTGTTTGCCTGAATTTGCATGGTTACAGTCAATAATAGCGGCTGGGTTTAAAAGGTCAGATTTTGCATAAAGATTGTAAAGGTTTTGCAAATCTTCATAATGATAATTGGAAACACATTTACCGGTAAAATCGATATATCCACGCATAATAGCGTGTGCCAATGGGTTGCCCGAACTTTCAACTTCCCACCCACGATAAATAAATGTGTGTGAATGTTGTGCCGCAGTAACCGAATTCATCATAACTGATAAATCGCCGCTTGTTGGGTTTTTCATACCAACAGGTACTGAAATACCACTTGCAGTTAAACGGTGTTGTTGATTTTCAACCGAACGCGCACCAACCGCCACATACGAAAGCAAGTCTGAAAGATAACGATAATTATCGGGGTAAAGCATTTCATCAGCACAGGTAAAGCCATAATCTTTAAGGGCTGCCATATGCAAATCACGAATCGCCAAAATACCCTCTAACATATCGGGGGTTTTATCAGGGTCGGGTTGATGAAGCATACCTTTATAACCGTCACCTGTGGTGCGTGGTTTATTTGTATAAATTCTTGGGATTATGATAATTACATCTTTTACTTCATCTTGAACTTTTTTTAGTCTTTTGATGTAATCAATAACTGCATCTTCTCTGTCAGCTGAGCATGGTCCAATCACCAAGATTAATTTATCACTGTTTCCTTCAAATACTTTTTTGATTTCTTCGTCATTTTGTTTTTTAACTAACTGCAACTCTTCACTTAAAGGATATATTTCTTTAATATCTTGAGGAGTTGGTAGTTTTCTTAAAAACTTCATATTCATAGTATTTACC
>JAZKYB010000131.1:0-6696 GCA_045611905.1 Acutalibacteraceae bacterium
GACTTAAGGCCCACGATGAAAATAACTCTTGTGGCGTTGGCGACAGAGTTTTAATTATGGAAACCAGACCTCTCTCTAAAGACAAGAGATGGCGTGTGGTTGAAATCATCGAAAAAGCCCAGTAGTCTACAAGAAGGAAAATACAGTGATACAACAACAAAGTTTCCTCAAAGTAGCCGACAACACCGGTGCAAAGGAAATCATGTGCATTCGCGTCCTCGGCGGTTCCGGCAGAAGATATGCAAACATTGGCGACGTTATTGTTGCTTCTGTTAAAAAGGCAGCTCCCGGCGGCACTGTTAAGAAAGGCGACGTTGTTAAAGCCGTTGTAGTTCGTTCTGCAAAGGGTGTACGTCGTGCTGACGGCACATATATCAGATTTGACGAAAATGCTGCAGTTATTATCCGTGAGGATAAAAACCCACGTGGTACCCGTATTTTTGGACCTGTAGCCCGTGAGCTTCGTGAGAAGGATTACACAAAGATTCTTTCTCTTGCTCCGGAAGTACTTTAATGGGAGGTAAGTAGAAATGAGTAAGCTTCACATTAAAACTGGAGATACAGTAGTTCTCCTTACAGGTGACAAGAAAGACCGTCAAAAGACCGGTAAGGTTCTTGAGGTTAGCCCTAAAGAAGGCAAAGTAATCGTTGAAGGCATCAACTTAGTTAAAAAGCACGCTAAACCCCGCAAGGCCGGTGACCCTTCTGGTATCATCGAAACCGAAAGCGCAATTTATGCTTGCAAAGTTCAAGTTGTTTGCCCCAAATGTAATAAACCCACCCGCGTAGGCACAAAAGTTTACGAAGATGGTAAAAAAGACCGTATGTGCAAAAAATGCGGCGAAACATTTTAAGAGTAGGAGGAATTCACAATGTCAAATTTAGCTATTGAATATAAAGCATCGGTTGCTCCGGCGCTTATGAAAAAGTTCGGCTATAAGAGCGTTATGCAGATTCCTAAGCTCGATAAAGTCGTAATTAACGTTGCATCAGGCGAAGCAAAGGATAACTCAAAGGTTATCGACGCTATCATCAATGACCTTGGTAAAATTACCGGTCAAAAAGCAGTTGCTTGCCGTGCACGCAAATCCGTAGCGAACTTTAAGCTTCGTGAAGGTATGCCCATCGGCGCAAAGGTTACACTTCGTGGCGAACGCATGTATGAATTTGTTGAAAGACTTTTCAATGCAGCGCTTCCACGTGTACGCGACTTCAGAGGTATTAATCCTGACGCTTTCGACGGCCGTGGCAACTATGCAATGGGCGTTAAAGAACAATTGATTTTCCCTGAAATCGATTATGATAAGATTGACAAAGTACGTGGTATGGATATTATCTTCGTTACCACAGCTAACACAGATGAAGAGGCCCGCGAGTTATTAACTCTTATGGGTGCTCCGTTTGCGAAGTAAGGAGTAAGGAAATATGGCTAAAACTGCTATGAAACTCAAACAGGCACGTCCTGCTAAGTTTTCTACAAGAGAGTATAACAGATGTAAAATCTGTGGTCGCCCCCACGCTTATCTTCGCAAGTACGGCATTTGTCGTATATGCTTCAGAGAACTCGCTTATAAAGGCGAAATTCCCGGAGTGAAGAAAGCAAGCTGGTAAGGTATAAAGCTATAAGGAGGTTGACGGCATGCAAATTACCGATACAATCGCTGATATGCTTACAAGAATTCGTAACGCTTCATCAGCAAAACATGATTCGGTAGCTATCCCTGCATCTAATGTAAAAAAGGCAATCGCCCAAATTTTACTTGACGAGGGATACATTACAAGCTACACCGTTGAAGATGACGGTAAGCAAGGCGTAATTCATATTACTTTGAAATACGGCCAAAACAAATCGCAAATCATCACCGGAATTCGCAGAGTTTCGAAGCCCGGTTTGCGTATCTACACAAACGTAGAGGATATGCCCAAGGTTAAAAAGGGCCTCGGCATTGCTATCCTTTCCACCTCTAAGGGTATTATGACAGACAAAGCAGCTCGCAAAGCCAATGTTGGCGGCGAAGTTCTTGCTTTCGTTTGGTAAGGAGGTAAATTGGAATGTCGAGAATAGGAAAGAAGCCAATTGCTATTCCTGCCGGTGTTGAAGTTAACATCAACGGTAATGAGGTTACGGTTAAAGGCCCCAAGGGTACTTTAACAAACACCTTCAATGCTGATATGGCTATCGCTGTTGAAGGCACTGAAATCGTTGTTACTCGCCCCACCGATAAGAAAGAGCATCGTGCTTTACACGGTCTCACCCGTACTCTTATTGCTAACATGGTTGAAGGTGTTTCAGTTGGTTACAAGAAAGAGCTTGAAATTAACGGTGTAGGTTTCCGTGCTCAAAAGCAAGGCAAAGATTTAGTTATGAACTTGGGCTATTCACACCAAGTGATTATGCCTGAAATCGATGGTATCACCATCGAAGTACCAAATAATACATCAATTATTATTAGTGGTACTGATAAGCAAAAGGTAGGTCAGTTTGCGGCTGAAGTTCGCGAAAAACGTCCACCCGAACCCTACAAGGGCAAAGGTATCAAATACGTTGGCGAATATATCCGTCGTAAAGAAGGTAAAGCTGCCAAGGGTAGTAAGAAATAATAAAGGAGTGTATTTAAGATGGTTTCAAAACCTAACAGTAATAAAGCAAGACTCAAGCGCCATGCTCGTGTTCGTGCAAAAATTAGCGGTACTGCCGCTTGCCCCCGTCTTGATGTATTTCGCTCCAACAGCAACATTTACGCCCAGCTTATCGATGATGTAAACGGTGTAACTCTCGCAGCTGCTGCTTCAAACGAAAAAGATTTCGATTTAAACGGCGGCAACAAAGAGGGAGCTTACAAGGTTGGACAGTTAATTGCTGCTCGTGCCGCTGAAAAGGGCATTACCGAGGTTGTTTTTGACCGCGGTGGTTATATTTTCCACGGCCGTGTTAAAGAGCTTGCCGAAGGTGCCCGCGAGGGCGGCCTTAAGTTCTAATAAGGAGGAAATACTTTGGCTACAAATATTGACGCATCAACATTAGATTTAAAAGAACGCGTAGTTTCCATTAACCGTGTATCAAAAACCGTTAAGGGCGGACGTATTATGAAATTCTCCGCTTTGGTTGTTGTAGGTGATGGCAACGGTATCGTTGGCTTCGGTCTTGGTAAAGCAGGCGAAGTTCCGGATGCAATCCGCAAGGGTATCGAAGACGCTAAGAAAAATCTTATTAAAGTTTCATTAAAGGGTACAACAATTCCACACGAAGCAATTGGTGAATTCGGCGCAGGCCGCGTTCTCTTAAAGCCAGCTGCTCCCGGTACCGGTGTTATCGCCGGCGGTGCAGTTCGTGCAGTTGTTGAAATGGTAGGTATTACCGATATCCGTACAAAAGCTTTACGCTCAAATAATCCTTGCAACGTAGTACGTGCAACCGTAGCAGGTCTTGCAAGTTTACGTAGCGCTGACGAAGTAGCTGCTGCACGCGGCAAGTCAGTTAAGGAAATCGTAGGTTAAGGAGGAGCAGCATTATGGCAACAAAAAAGGCTGCTAGCCTTAAAGTAAAGCTCGTTAAGAGCACTATCGGTTCTAAGAAGGACCAAATTGCTACTGTTGAAGCTCTCGGTCTTCGCAAGGTTAGCGATGAAGTAATTCAACCCGACAATGCACAAACCAGAGGTAAAATCAACAAGGTTCGTCACCTCGTTGAAGCAACAGAAGTTAAGGCGTAATTTCGCCTAAATAAGTCATTTTTATGGCAAGGCGGAATTTTCCGCAATTAAGCAAGGAGGTGCGAACAATGAAAATGCATGAATTAGCTCCCGCTGTTGGTTCTACTAAAGAATCTAAGCGCATAGGTAGAGGTCACGGTTCAGGTCAAGGCAAAACTGCAGGTAAAGGCCACAAAGGTCAACATGCACGTGCAGGCCGCGGCATCCGCATCGGTTTCGAAGGCGGTCAAATGCCATTACAAAGACGTGTTCCAAAGCGTGGCTTCAATAACATTTTTGCTGAAGAATGGATAGCAATCAACCTTTCATCTCTTGAAATGTTCGAGGATGGTTCTGTGGTTGATGCTGCTGCTTTAGCACAAAAAGGAATAATCAAAAAAGCAAACCTTCCCGTTAAGGTTTTAGGCAACGGCAAGCTTACCAAAAAGCTTGAAGTTAAGCTTAATGCTTATTCCGCTTCCGCTGCTGAAAAAATCGCTGCTGCAGGCGGAAAGGCCGAGGTGATTTAACAATGTTTAAAACATTAAAAAACGCTTGGGCTATTAAAGAGATTAGAAACAAAATAATCTTTACAATTTTCATTCTTTTAGTTTTCCGTATCGGTTCGGTTATTCCCGTTCCATTCATCAATGTAGATGCATTGAAAACAAACAGTAATGATTTCTTTAACTACCTTTCAATTTTGACAGGTGGCGGACTTCAATACGGTGCGATATTTGCTTTGTCGGTTACCCCGTACATTAACTCTTCAATTATCGTACAACTTTTAACTGTTGTTTTCACAAAGCTTCAAGAATGGTCTAAAGAAGGCGAAGAAGGCCAAAAGAAATTGGCACAGCTTATTCGTTACGTAACAATCGGTCTTGCTATTATTCAAGGTATTGCTTATTACATTTACCTTGAAAGAAGCAATTTCTTAACTGTTAAAGGCACTTTTGCTGAAATTTACGCAGGTGTCGTTTTGGTTAGCGTGTTTACTGCCGGCTCGGCTTTGGTAATGTGGCTTGGCGAACAAATCGACGCTAAGGGCATTGGCAACGGTATTTCAATGATACTTTTCGCAGGTATCATTTCCCGTGCGCCCGATGCTGCTGCTTTTCTCTATGGTATGATCCGAGTTAAAAGATATGTAGCTGTTGCTGCTGTAGTTGTAATATTCCTTGCAGTAATCATGTTTGTTGTTTGGATGACAGCTGCAGAACGTCGTATCGCAGTGCAATATGCAAAGCGTGTTGTAGGTAACAAAATGTATGGCGGTCAAAACACACATATTCCGATTAAGGTTAATATGTCAGGTGTTATGCCAATCATTTTTGCTTCTTCAATTTTAATGCTCCCCACAATGATTCTTTCATTTATGGGCACACCAAAGCCCGGTTTCCAAGAATCTTTTGCTAAGGTTCTTAACCTCTTTAGTGTGCAAGGCATTTTCTACGCAGTTGTTTATTTCTTCCTTATTATTGGTTTTGCATATTTCTATGCAACAATTCAATTTAATCCGGTTGAAATGGCAAATAACTTGCGTAAAAACGGTGGCGCTATCCCCGGTATTCGTCCCGGGCAGCCCACAACGGACTTTATTTCTAAAATTTTGTCAAGAATTACATTACTTGGCGCACTGTTCTTAAGTGTGGTTGCTATCTTACCAATTATTGTTGGTAATGTTGGTGGCATCAACATCGCCCTTGGTGGTACTTCAATGCTCATCTTGGTTGGTGTTGCTCTTGATACAGTACGCAGTCTTGAATCTCAAATGATGATGCGTCATTATAAGGGATTCCTTGATTAAGGAGAATTTAAGATGAAATTGATTCTTTTAGGCGCTCCCGGTGCCGGCAAAGGCACCCAAGCGGAAGTAATTTCCGAAAAATATAACATCCCAACAATCTCGACCGGCAACATTATTCGTGCTGCACTTAAAAACGGTACCGAGATGGGACTTAAAGCTAAAGAATTCATCGATGCGGGAAACCTTGTTCCTGATGAAATCGTTATCGGTATCATCAAAGAACGCCTTGCCGAGGATGATTGCCAAAACGGTTACATTCTTGACGGTTTCCCCCGCACAATTCCACAAGCAAAAGCGCTTGATGATATGGGCTTTGATATCGACGCTGCACTTTCTATTGAAGTTGCAGATGAAGAAATCGTAAAGCGTATGTCAGGCAGACGCGTTTGTGAAAAGTGCGGTGCAAGTTATCACACCGAATATAAGAAGCCCGCCGCTCCTGGCATTTGCAACTTCTGCGAAGGAAAGCTTGTTATCCGCAAGGATGACGAACCTGAAACTGTTCTTAACAGACTTAATGTTTATCACGAACAGACCGAACCGCTTAAAGATTATTATAAAGCTTGCGGTAAACTTCTTATTGTTGAAGGTCAAGATGAAGTGAAGGATACCACTCGTCTTGTTCTTGCAGCGTTGGAGAATTAAATATGGTAGTGCTCAAAACAAGTCGAGAACTCGGCATAATGAAAGAAGCTTGCAGAATTTCGGCAGGAGCATTACAAACAGTAGGCAAAGCGGTTGAACCGGGTGTAACCACAGCCGAACTTGATAGATTGGCTGAACAATACATTCGTTCACAGGGTGCCGTTCCTAATTTTAAAAATTATTGCGGCTACCCCGCCACCGCTTGTATATCAATTAACAACGAGGTTATTCACGGCATTCCGTCTGCGAAGCGTGTAATAAAGGCCGGCGACATTGTAAGCGTTGACCTTGGCGCAATGTTTAACGGATACCACGGTGACAATGCTGCCACTTTTGCTTGCGGAGATGTTTCCGCAGAAGCAAAGCGGCTGATGCAGACCACTAAAGATGCTTTATATGAAGGCATTAAAGCGGCAACTGCGGGCAGCAGAATCGGTGATATCAGTAGCGCTGTTCAGAGGACTGTTGAGGCAGCGGGCTTTTCGGTGGTCAGACAATATGTCGGTCACGGAATAGGCACCCAGCTGCACGAAGCCCCGGAAGCTCCGA
>JAZKYB010000132.1:0-3586 GCA_045611905.1 Acutalibacteraceae bacterium
ATTTAGTTGAAATATCCTTTGCCTTATCTTTAAGGGCTAAAACCTCATTTTCAATGGCGATAATATCATTACCACGGCTTAAAATACCGGAATTTTTAATTACCGAACCACCGGTTAAAGAGCCACCGGGACTTACAACCTGACCATCAAGAGTTACAACTTTTATTCTATAACCAAACTTTCGTGCAATTGTAACAGCACAGTCAATATCTTCAGCAACAACGGCTGCACCCAATAAATATTTTACAATTTCGTTATACTTACTATCACATTTTACAAGTTCACTTGCAATACCAACATAACCAAGCATATCTTCAAAGCCGTGTTCTTTAAATTCACGGGCTTTAATGGTTGCAACAGGTAAAAATGTTGCACGACCTGCTTTATTATTTTTAAGATAGTTAATTGCGTTTTTAGCATCTGCTTCGGTTTCAGTTACAATGTTTTGAATTGCATTATTCAAAGCAGTTTCAATAGCAAGACTATACTTGCTTTCAACTGTAATTAACGATGAAATCGGACCATAAATGCCACGCAAAATGCCTGTTTCGGCTTTTGACATAACAAACTTAACAGAATTTGCAAAACCTTCCATATTGTTTTGCAAATCTTTTAAAATTTGAATACGGCGAGTTTTGGCTTCGATATCTAAATTAATTGTGTCAAGTTCTTGCTTTAAACTATCAACCGACTGCACCTTTCCACTTAAGCGAAGTTCATAACCCTTAAGTGAATTATTATAGCTTTCAATATTTTCCTGGATTTTTGAAAGCATTTCGTCGGTTGCAGAAAATTCAGCATTAAGTTTTTCAATTTCACCATTGCGTGCCGAAATTAAATCAACCAAAGTGCCTTTTCTTGCTTCAATTTCTTCAATAGAAGTTTCAGCAGTAACAAGCTTAACCCTTGTGTCAGATGACTGTGAAGTCAAGGTGTTAAGTGTTCTAATTTTATTTTCAATTTCACGGCTGCTTAAATCACTATCAATAAGAAGCTGAGAAAGTTCACTCTCTAAGGTGCGAAGTTTTTCATCAAGCTCGGCCTTTTTGCCTTCAATAACTTTAATTTCGTTATATTTAGATTCAATTTCAAGCTTTGCATCGGTATCGCTGGTTGAAAGCGACTGCTTTTCATCACAAAGTCTTGCAATTGTTTCTTCATTATGGGCAATATCGTTATTCAAAACAGTGATTACACCGTTTGATTTAACAATTTCTTCGTTTACAAGTGAAATATTAAGGCGTTCACCCTCAATATCAGATGTCAATTTTGCAAAAAGCGAAGTATTTTGTTCGGTTTTGCGGTCAAAATCTTCAAGCATTTGCTCAATTTCTTTATATTGACCTTGGCAAACCATAATTTTACTTTCTTGGTTGCGAAGTGCCTCTTTAGAATTATTAAGCGTATAAAGCCATAAACCAATTTCAAGTTCTTTCTTTTCATCGGCAAGTTTTAAAAACTTCTCGGCTTTTTTACTTTGTTCTTCCAAAGGTCCAACACGGGCTTCCAATTCGTCAACAATATCGTGAAGACGAAGTAAATTTTCCTGTGCAGCATTAAGCTTGCGTTCGGCCTCTAACTTACGATAACGATATTTTGAAATACCTGCGGCCTCTTCGAAAATATCACGGCGTTCACTTGATTTCGAACTAATAATATTATCAATTCTGCCTTGTCCAATCATTGAATAACCATCACGGCCAAGACCGGTATCCATAAACAATTCGTGAATATCCTTAAGACGAACTGATACATTATTAATGGCATATTCACTTTCGTGTGAACGGTAATATCTTCTTGTAATTGACACAAAATCATTATCAAAGTTAAGAGAACGGTCAGTGTTGTTAATATTTAAAGTAACTTCGCAAAAACCGTGGGGACGACGGGTTTCGGTACCACCGAAGATAACATCCTCCATCGATTGTCCGCGAAGACTTTTTGTTGACTGTTCACCAAGAACCCAACGAACTGCGTCGGAAATGTTACTTTTACCGCTTCCGTTAGGACCAACAACTGCAGTTATACCCTTGCCGAATTTTAAAACTGTTTTATCAGCAAAAGATTTAAAACCCTGGATTTCAATTGAACTTAACAGCATTTTATAACACTTCCCTTTCTATTTTAAATTCAAATTCTTCTATACTTTCATCGGCTTTAACTTTACAATCAAAACCGCGTTTTTTAAGATAAAGTAAATTGCTTCTTCTTTGCCCTGTCATAACCGATATCGATTTGGGATTAACATATATGACATATTTACCCTCGGTAAAAAGACAGGTTAGCACTTTTGATAACATAATTTGTGAATAACAAAGCTCTGCAAATGCGGGATGCCAAGGACCTGCAACATAAGAGCCCTTTTCAATTGAATGAAGACCCAAACGAATTACCTTAATCCCTGCACGAGTAAGTTGCAAATAAAGTTTACTTGCAAGTTTAACAGCATCACCAAGTGGCTGTGGTGTATAAACTTTGTCAAGATAAAGCGCTTCCAAATCAGTACCCTTTAACACAATTGTGGGGTATATTCTAACCGTATCTGGTGCAATTTCAATGATTTTTTGCACGGTACGAAGTGTAGAATCATTATCATCGGCATAAAGTCCTGTCATAATTTGAAGACCCAGCTCAAACCCGTGCTTTTTAATAAGCATTGCTGCCTTTTCAACATCACGAGAAGAATGACCACGATTATTCATTTTAAGAACACGGTCATTTAAACTTTGTGCCCCAAGCTCGATAGCGGTGACATTATAGCTTTTCAAAAGCATTAAAATTTCATCATCAATAGCGTCAGGACGGGTAGAAATTCTAATTCCCGACACAATACCAACATTAACAAAGTTTGATGCCGCCTCTAAAAGAGATTCCATATAAACACGGTTAATTGCAGTAAAACTGCCGCCAAAAAAGGCGATTTCGGTTGTTTTGGGGTCATATTTTTTAGAATTAATGGCAGTCATCACTGCTTTTTCAACATCTTCGGGATGTGGTGCCTTTGAAGTACCTGTTATGTACCTTTGGTCGCAAAAGCTGCACTTATTTGGGCAACCGATATGCGGCACAAAAACCGAAATATTCGAATGCATTTTACTCATATTTCAGCACCCATAAGCAAAAGTGCTTCTTTTGCAGCCATTTGTTCGGCCTGTTTTTTACTTTTCCCTTTGCCCTTACCAATAACATTTGAATTAAGGTGAACCTCAACTTCAAAAAGTTTGTCATGGTCAGGACCGCTTTCGCCCGTTAAATGATATGTTACCGTTTCTTCAGGGTTTCTTTGAATAATTTCCTGTAAGGTGGTTTTATAATCCTTAAAAACTTGTTCATCGCGGTGTGAAAGTTCGGGTAAAACAAATCTTAAAACAAATTTTTCGGCATTTTCCATGCCGCCATCAAGATAAATTGCAGCCAAAACCGCCTCAAAAGCATCAGCAAGGATAGAATCTCTTTCACGACCGCCACCCTTTTCTTCGCCTTTGCCAAGATGTAAAAATTCACCCAAACCAATTTCACGCGAAAAACCGCAAAGCGACTTTTCGCACACCAAGGATGCACGAAGCTTTGTAAGTTCACCTTCGGG
>JAZKYB010000133.1:0-9726 GCA_045611905.1 Acutalibacteraceae bacterium
TATATACCTTATACTGACTGTCATACTGATGCGGTTGGTGGCTTTTCTGATGCGGTTTTAAACGATAATTTAAAGGTTGAAATTCCCGAAAAATTTATTGAAATTTTGGGGGAAGATTACGCTAAAACAGTTGCTGTTTTAACGGGTGACCCAAGACCGCATTATCAAGACGATGAAAACCGTGTTTATGCCTTTGAATTTGCAAAATATCACATTGAATTTAAGGTTAAAGACCGAATTTTAACAGTTACAAAAATCACAAAAACAGGTGAAAAAAGTGTATAAAATAGCAAGTAAAAAAGTATTAAATTCTTTTGTAACACAAATGGAAATTGAAGCGCCGCTTGTTGCCAAAAAAGCACAACCCGGACAGTTTATAATTTTGCGTGTTGATGAAAACGGTGAAAGAATTCCGCTTACCGTTGCAGGTTATGACAGACAAAAGGGTTTAATAAAAATTATTTTTCAAATTGTTGGTGCTACCACTAATAAATTAAACCAAAAAAATGCGGGGGACTATATCAGCGATTTTGTCGGTCCATTGGGAAAACCTACCAAGGTAGAAGGGCTTAAAAAAGTGTGTATTATCGGTGGCGGCGTTGGTTGCGCCATTGCTTTGCCGGTTGCTCAAAAACTTAACGAAATGGGCTGCGAAGTTGATTCGATAATAGGTTTCAGAAACAAGGATTTGCTTATTTTAGAAGATGAATTTAAAGCAGTTTCACAAAACCTTGTTGTTACAACTGATGATGGCTCTTACGGTGTTAAAGGTAATGTTACAATGCCTTTAAAAGAAGCGCTTTTGGGCGGTAAGCAATATGATGAAATCATTACAGTTGGTCCACTTGTTATGATGAAATTTGTGGTTTTAACCGCTAAGGAATTTAATGTGCCCGTTACTGTTTCAATGAACCCAATAATGATTGATGGCACAGGTATGTGCGGCGGATGCAGGTTAACTGTTGGCGGAAAAATCAAATTTGCTTGTGTTGATGGCCCAGATTTTGATGGTTATCAAATTGATTTTGACGAAGCAATGAAGCGTGGGACAACCTATCGTAATTTTGAACGCCATGCTTATGAAGAAAGCTGTAATTTGTTTAAGAAAGAAGTAGAATAATGGCAAATATGTCTTTAAAACGAAATGAGATGCCTACACAAGATGCGGCAATTCGTGCCACCAATTTTTGTGAGGTTGCGCTTGGTTATAGTGAGGAAACAGCTATAGATGAAGCACTTCGTTGTCTTAATTGTAAAAATGCACCCTGTGTTTCGGGTTGCCCTGTTAATATTCACATCCCTGAATTTATAGAAAAGGTGAAAGAAGGGGATTTTGAAGGCGCATATCAAGTAATTTATAAATCATCATCTTTACCCGCAGTTTGTGGTCGTGTTTGCCCACAAGAAAAGCAATGCGAAAGCAAATGTATAAGGGGTATTAAGGGTGAAAGTGTTGGCATAGGCCGACTTGAACGTTTTGTTGCCGATTGGCACAATTCTCACACAACTGAAAACATTAAAAAACCACAGTCAAACGGCAAAAAAGTTGCTGTCATCGGGTCGGGTCCTTCGGGTCTTGCTTGTGCGGGTGAACTTGCTAAAAAAGGTTATGATGTAACAATTTTTGAAGCACTTCATACTGCGGGCGGCGTGCTTGTTTATGGTATTCCCGAATTTCGTTTGCCAAAGGTCATTGTACAAAAAGAAGTAGATGCTTTAAAAGCGCTTGGCGTTGATTTGCAAACCAATGTGGTTGTTGGTAAAACGATAACCATTGCCGAACTGTTTGAAGATGGGTTTAAAGCTGTGTTTATTGGTTCGGGTGCGGGGCTTCCACGCTTTATGGGAATTGAGGGCGAATCGCTTAACGGTGTATATTCCGCAAACGAATTTTTGACCCGCAACAACCTTATGAAAGCGTATATTGATGGCTCTGACACACCAATTTTTAAGGCTAAACACACGGTTGTTGTTGGTGGCGGCAATGTGGCTATGGATGCCGCACGCACCGCAAAACGACTTGGCAGTGATGTTACAATTGTTTATCGCCGTACCGAAAAAGAATTACCCGCCCGTTTGGAAGAAGTGCATCACGCAAAAGAAGAGGGCATTGAATTTGCAATGCTTACAAACCCTGTTAAAATCAACGGTGATGAAAATGGTTGGGTAAGCGGTATTGTTTGTGATAAAATGGAACTTTCAGAACCTGACGAGTCAGGCCGTGCACGACCAGTTAAAATTCCAAACAGCGAATATGAAATTAAAACCGATTGTGTTATTATGTCTATCGGTACATCACCAAATCCGCTTATAAAAGATACAACCGATGGGTTAGAGGTTAATAAATACGGCGGTATAGTTGTTTCCGAAGAAACCGCTTTAACATCACTTAAGGGTGTTTATGCGGGTGGTGACGCCGTTACAGGTGCCGCAACTGTTATAAGCGCAATGGGTGCAGGTAAAATTGCTGCAAAATCCATTGATGAATATTTAAGAAATTTGTAAAATTATGACCGTCTTTTTAAAAGGCGGTCTTTTTTTACATAATTCCCCAAATATTATATAATAATATTATTATTTACTTGACAAGGCGCGTGTGAAAATAGTATTATATTATGAGATAAAAGGGGAAATATCACTTTTTGAAACTTTATGTGTTTTTGATGATAAGCACATTTACATAAAAAATTAATGGAGGAAAATTGATGGCTGATAAAAAAGAGTCAAAGAAGTATTTAAAAAACAAGAACGAAAACAAACCGAACAACAAGACTCAAAATAAAAATAAAAATAATAGCCGTGTAAAAAAGACAATCAACAAAAATGTTAAAAATACAAAAGCATCAAAATCACCTGTTAGAATTATTCCACTTGGGGGACTTGGCGAAATAGGTAAAAACATCACCCTTTACGAATATGAAGGAGATATGATTTTAGTCGATTGCGGAATGTCGTTTCCCGATGAAGAAATGCCCGGTATTGACATTGTTATTCCCGATTTTACCTATGTTTTGGAAAATAAAGACAAGATTAAGGGGCTTTTTGTAACACATGGTCACGAGGACCATATCGGTGCAATACCTTATTTGCTTAAAAACTTTAATGTTCCAATATATGCAACCCAACTTACCATTGGTTTAATTCAAGGCAAACTTAAGGAACACCGCCTTTTAGAAAGCGCAAAGTTGAATGTTGTTAAAGCGGGCAGCACTGTCAGTTTGGGAAAATTTGCAGTACAGTTTATTCATGTAAACCATTCTATACCTGATGCGGTTGCTTTTGCCGTTAAGACAGCAGGCGGCACTGTTGTTCATATGGGTGACTTTAAAATTGACACCACACCCATTGATGATTTTATGATTGATATTCCGTGCTTTGCCGAACTTGGAAAGAAAGGTGTTTTAGCACTTTTATCCGATTCTACCAACGCTGAGCGTGCAGGTTATACTGCGTCAGAGCGTTTGGTTGGCGGTTCTTTTTCAAACCTTTTCCGCCAGGCCGAAGGTAAAAGAATTATTGTTGCGACATTTTCATCTAACATTCACCGCATACAGCAAATAATTGATGAAGCATATCGTTGTAACCGCAAGGTTGCAGTTTCGGGCAGAAGTATGCTTAATGTTGTGTCTGTTGCTGAAGAACTTGGATATTTAAAAGTTCCAAAGAATGTTTTAATAGAAATTGATGCAATTAAAAATTACACCCCGGGTGAAATTGTTGTTGTAACAACAGGCAGTCAGGGTGAGCCACTTTCGGCGCTTCACCGCATGGCATTTTCTGACCACAGACAGGTTGAAATTGCACCGGGTGATATGATAATAATTTCGGCAACACCAATTCCCGGTAATGAAAAGCTTGTTACAAAGGTTATTAACGAACTTATGAAGCGTGGGGCTAATGTGGTTTATGAAAGAATGTACGATGTGCATGTTTCGGGCCACGCTTGTCAAGAAGAATTAAAGCTTATAATGAGCATTGTAAAACCGAAATATTTTATTCCCGTTCATGGTGAACAAAAACACCTTATGAAGCACGCCGAATTGGCACAACTTATGGGAATTGAAAAAGAAAATACCGTAATTGCTAACAATGGTTCGGTAATCGAACTTACTAAAAAACAAGTTAAGTGCACCGATGTTGTTCAAGCGGGTCGAGTAATGGTTGACGGCTTGGGCGTTGGCGATGTCGGTAGTATTGTACTTCGCGACAGAAAACTGTTGTCTGACGGTGGTATAATTATTGTTGCGGTTTCAATTGATGCTGTAACACGCGAAATTGTTTCAGGGCCTGATATTGTTTCTCGCGGTTTCATCTATATGAAAGAATCGGAAGAACTTATTTCTGAAATTAACAATCTTGTTTGGGATATACTTGATAGATGTTATTACCAAAATATCAGGGATTGGGCAACAATTAAAAACAAAATTAAAGACGGCGTTTCAAAATTCTTGTTTACAAAGACAAAACGCAGTCCTATGGTATTACCCATTATTATGGAAGTGTAAAGGAGAAAGACAATGAAGGTTGTTTTATTACAAGATGTTAAAGGTCACGGCAAAAAGGGTGAACTTTGCAACGTTTCAGACGGTTATGCAAGAAACTTTTTGTTCCCTAAAAAACTTGCTGTTGAAGCTGATAATGCTGCTTTAAACGAACTTAAAAACCGTGAAGAAGCTGCCGCACACCATAAAAAAGAAGAAATTGCCGCAGCACAAAATACCGCAAATGCATTAAATGGCAAGGAAGTTGTGATTAAGGCAAAAGCCGGTTCTAACGGCAAACTTTTTGGTTCGGTTACTTCTAAGGAAATTGCGGCCGAAATTAAAAACAAATTAGGCATTGAAATTGATAAAAAGAAAATGTCGGTTGCTGACATTAAGAACTTCGGCGAATATACTGCTGAAATTAAATTGTACCAAGGAATAATTGCAAAAATAACTGTAAAGGTTACTGAATAATTATGGCTGAAAACAAAACAATTTATGATTTAGACGGCGTACGCCTTCCATATTCGGTAGAAGCCGAACAAGCGGTTTTGGGTTCAATTATTATTGACCCTAAATGTATTACTGACATCGCCGTTAGTATGAAAAGTGAATATTTTTATATTCCTCAGCACCGTGAAATTTATAATGCGCTTTCTTCAATGTATGAACTTAGTCAGTCTATTGATTTTGTTTCATTGCTTGAAAAGTTAAAGAAAAACGGCACTTATGATGAAGCAGGTGGCAAAGCATATTTAAGCCAGTTGGCACAAACTGTGCCCACTTCGGCTAATGTGCTTACATATGTTGCCATTATACGTGACCGTTATTATGCACGTGCTTTGATGGAAGCGGCACAGGGAATTATTAAGGATGTTAACGAAGATGCCGAAGATTCGGGCAAGCTTATTGATGCTGCCGAACAACGCATTTATGACATAAGACAGGGCAGAGAGGTTAGCGGTCTTACCCACATTAAAAGTGTTATTGAAAACGAAACCTATGACCGTCTTACAAAAATGTCTGACCCTGAAACACGAAAAGATTATGTTGGCATACCGACAGGTCTTGGTCAACTTGACAAAATGATAACAGGTCTTAATAAATCTGACCTTTTGATATTGGGTGCACGTCCCGGTATGGGTAAAACCGCTTTTGCGCTTAACGTTGCACGCAATGTTGCGGTGCAGCAGGGCAAGACTGTTTGCTTTTTCTCGCTTGAAATGACACGTGACCAATTGGCACAGCGTATGCTTTCAAGTGAAGCGGCAATACAAAGTGCAAAGCTTCGCACGGGTGAACTCGACCCTGACGAGTGGACACGCTTGGCTCAAGCGGGCGATGTGCTTTCGAAAGCGCCAATTTATTTTGACGAAACTTCGGGTATTACTGTTCGCGAAATGAAGGCCAAGCTTATGCGTATGCCAAAGGTCGATTTAGTTGTTATTGACTATTTGGGCCTTATGAAATCGGCCCGTAAGACCGAAAACCGTGTGCAAGAAGTTTCAGAAATTACACGAAACTTGAAAATTATGGCAAAGGACCTTAAGGTGCCTGTATTGGCCTGTGCTCAGCTTTCGCGTGGTACTGAAGTTAAGGGTAAATCACATAAGCCCGCACTTTCTGACCTTCGTGAATCGGGCTCTATCGAACAAGATGCGGACATTGTAATGTTCCTTTACCGTGAAAAATATTATGATAACGAAAAGAATGAAGATGAGGATAAGGGCGACCCTAATAAAGCTGAATGTATCGTGGCCAAAAACCGCCACGGTGAAATAGGCAGCGTTGATTTGTATTGGGATGGTCAATACACTCGCTTTACTTCTGTGGATTTTTATAGACAATGATAGAAAAAGTTTTAGATGCAATCAACCAATTTTCGCTTTTAAATTCGGGTGATACTGTCACCGTTGCACTTTCGGGCGGCGCGGATTCGGTTGCGCTTTTACATGCTTTGTGGTCTTTAAAAGAAAAACTTTCAATAACGGTTAAAGCCGCACACTTAAACCACGGTATACGTGGTGGCGAAGCCGACCGTGACGAAGCGTTTGTTATAAGAATGTGTGAAAAGTTTAATATTCCGCTTGTTACGGAAACGGTTGATATTCCAACCCTTGCAAAACAAAACGGACAAAGCGTTGAACTTTGTGCAAGAGAAGTTAGATATAACTTCTTAAGCCGCAATGCTGATGGGCTTGTTGCAACCGCACACACAGCTTCTGATAATATTGAAACAGTGCTTTTAAATTTGACAAGGGGAAGCGGTATAAAAGGTCTTTGCGGCATACCGCCAAAGAGAGATAATTTTATCCGTCCACTGATTTTTTGCAGTCGGTATGATATTGAAAAATATTGTATTGATAATTCGCTTTCCTTTGTGACTGACAGCACAAATTTAACCGATGATTACACACGAAATAAGATAAGGCACAAGGTTGTAACCGCTTTAAAAGAAATTAACCCATCATTAGAAGATGCACTTATTCGCGCGACTGATATTTTGCGACAGGATGCTGCGGCGCTTGAAACATTAGCAAACGAAACCTTTTTTAAATGTGAAAGTGAAATTGGTTTAGTGGCTGAAGTGTTGAAAACAGTGCCCGAAGCAGTTGCAAAGCGTGCGATAATAAAATACGTAAATTCATTGTATGAACAATTGCCGCTTGACAGTTTTCATATAAATGCTTTATATGATATTACCTTAAATGGTGGTAGGACAAGCTTGCCAAATAATCTTTTTGGTATTTGTGAAAATGGCATTTTAAGTGTTTGTGATGGTGAAAAAGCACAGGCAGAAGAAATTAAAGTTTCACTTGTTAAAAAGCCGAATGTTAACAATTTATTCTCAAATAACACATTAGATTATGATAAAATTGTTGGCAGTCCAATCATTCGCACAAGAAATGCGGGGGATAAAATTCGCCTTCAAAACCGAGGATGCACAAAAACACTTAATAAAATTTTTTGTGAAGAAAAAACACCACAAAACATTCGTGATAATATTCCTGTTATAGCAGATGATAAAGGTGTTATTTGGGTTTATGGCATTGGTATGGCACAAAGAGTTGTCCCAACAAAAAGCAGTGAAAACTTGCTTTTGGTCGAGATATTAAAATAAGGGGATTTTTATGGAAAAGGATTTTATTGAAAAAGTTTTAGTTTCAAAAGAAGAAATTGCTGAAATTTGTCGCCGTTTGGGTAGAGAAATCACAGCCGATTACGAGGGTAAAAACCCGCTTGTGGTTTGTGTTTTAAAGGGCAGTTCGGTTTTTATGTCTGACCTTGTTAGAGAAATTGAATGCGATTGTGAAATTGATTTTATGTCAGTTTCATCTTATAGTGGCACAAAAACTACCGGTCATGTTGCTTTTAAAAAGGATTTGGATATAAATCCTGAAGGAAGGCACATACTTATTGTTGAGGATATTTTAGATTCGGGCTTAACGCTTTCGTATCTTAAAAATATTATACTTGGTCGAAATGTTGCAAGTGTTAAAATTTGCACATTTTTAGACAAGCCCACTAACCGTAAGGCAGATATCACTGCCGAATATGTGGGCAAGGTTATACCTGATGAATTTGTGGTTGGTTATGGTCTTGACTATAACGAAAAATTCAGAAATTTGAGTTATGTCGGTGTGCTTTCACCGAAGGTTTACTCTGAATAATTTGTAAAAAGGAGAACTTTCTTTGAAGAAGAATCTTAAAAACGTACTTTTGTATCTTGGAATACCGCTAATTTTGATTATCACTGTTGGTATGGTTTCTTTCTTGAACAAAAATACAGCCGAAAAGAAATATTACCAAATTGTTGAACTTATTAGGGAAAATAAAGTTTCAGAATATGAACTTAACAATTACAGCGGTCAGTTAAAATATAAACTGCGTGAAAATGGCAAAACCTATCGTTTTACGGTTGCTGATACCGAAATTTTTTGGAACGATGTTCATGAAGCGGTTGAAGAAATAAACCAAAACGCAAAAAATGAAGACCAAAAAATCAAGTACCATTATGAGCGTGGGAGCAGCAATGCAATGCTTTCAAGTCTTATGCCAATTATTTTGTTAATCGGTGCTTTTGCCGTGCTTTATTTCCTTGTATTTAGAAAAATGTCGGCACAAATGGGTGCTGATAAAACCTTAACATTTGGCAAATCGCGTGCAAGGCGTGATGACGGAAAGCGGAAAACCACCTTTGCCGATGTTGCGGGCGCTGATGAAGAAAAGGAAGAAATGACCGAAATAGTTGACTTCCTTAAGAATCCATCTAAATTTGGCGAAATGGGTGCCAAAATACCACGCGGTGTGCTTTTAATGGGCCCTCCCGGTACAGGTAAAACACTTTTGGCACGTGCTGTTGCGGGCGAAGCCGGTGTGCCTTTCTTCTCAATTTCGGGCTCTGACTTTGTTGAAATGTTTGTTGGTGTAGGTGCATCTCGTGTGCGTGACCTTTTCTCGCAAGCTAAGAAAGAAGCCCCTGCAATTGTGTTTATAGATGAAATCGACGCCGTTGGTCGCCAACGTGGTACAGGCCTTGGCGGTGGTCACGATGAAAGAGAACAAACCTTAAACCAGTTGCTTGTTGAAATGGATGGCTTTGGCGATAATGAAGGTGTAATTGTTATGGCGGCAACAAACCGCCCCGATGTTTTGGATAAAGCCCTTTTGCGCCCGGGTCGTTTTGATAGACAAATTACTGTAAATTATCCCGATGTTAAGGGACGTGAAGAAATCTTAAAGGTTCATTCACGCGGAAAGCCACTTGGCCCCGATGTTTCTCTTAAAACCATTGCAAAATCAACATCCGGCTTTACAGGTGCTGATTTGGCTAACCTTTTAAATGAATCGGCACTTTTGGCAGTTCGCCGTGGCAAAAAAGCCATCACACAGTCTGAGGTTGAGGAAGCCACAATTAAGGTTGTAATGGGTGCTGAAAAGAAATCACACATTGTAAGCGATAAAGACAAAATGGTTACCGCTTATCACGAAGCAGGTCACGCAATTCTTTCCCACGTCCTTCCCGATATGGACCCCGTACACACTATTTCCATCATCCCCAGCGGCAGAGCTCTCGGTTATACCCTCAGCCTTCCCGAGGAGGATAAGTACAGCGTATACAAGGAAGAGCTGAAGCAGAAGATTGCAATGCTCCTTGGCGGCCGTGCCGCAGAAGAGCTTGTGTTTGACGACGTTTCCGGAGGCGCTTCCAACGATATCGAAAGAGCAACGGAGATTGCTC
>JAZKYB010000134.1:0-1214 GCA_045611905.1 Acutalibacteraceae bacterium
CCCATGCCCGAACCAACGGGGTTGCTTACCATTTTTAAAACGGCCGACGAAATTGGACCTAAAATTGCGCTTGAAATAATTGAAGGTAACCAAATTAATGGGTGTCGCACAATATTTGGCATTTGAATCATAGAAGTACCAATGCCCTGTGCTACCAAACCGCCAAATTTGTTTTCACGGTAACTTATAACGGCAAAGCCAACCATATTGCAGCAACAACCAACCGTTGCGGCACCCGCAGCAAGGCCTGTTATACCCATTGAAATGCCGACTGCGGCCGATGAAATTGGCAATGTAAGTAATATGCCCATAACAACCGCAACAAGCATACCACCTAAAATTGGGCTTTGTTCAACATTAACATTTACAAGTTCGCCCACCCATTTCATAAATGTAGAAATATAAGGACCAACAAAATAACCCGCAGCAGCACCTGTAAAAATGCAACAAACAGGTGTTACTATAATATCTACCTTTGTTCTACCCGAAACTAGATAACCAATTTCAATTGCAACATAAGCCGCAATAAATGCGCCAAGTGGTTCACCCGGTGCGCCAATGGCAAAACTTTCTTTAAAAACTGATGGGAAAGCACCAACCATTGCCGCAACAGCCGCAGCCACAGTTGTTAAGGGCGATGCTTTAAGTTTGCATGCAACACCAACGCCAATGCCGGCACCGGTAAGGGTTTTGGCAACACTGCCCATTGCATTTAAATAATCGGCAACTGCATTGTTTCCCAAAAGCGAAGCAATTTGGCAAATAATAGTACCAATTATTAAGGTTGAAAACAAACCATAAGCCATACCCGAAAGTCCATCAATAAACAAACGGTTGAGATATTTTTTCATACTTACCCTTCCTTTTTAAGAATTATTAAGGTCATTATACAAAAAAACGACATTTTTTACAATAGTGTATATAAACAAATTTTATGAAAATAATAACGGTATATTTTATTTTGAGGTGACAATTTTGAAAACCATTGCCTTTTTTGACACTAAAAGCTATGACAAAGAAAGTTTTGAAAAATTTAAAAGCGAAGACCTAAATATCCGTTTTTTTGAAAACAAACTAAACGAAGATACCGTAAGTATGGCGGCTTGTTGTGATGGTGTTTGTGCATTTGTTAATGATAATATAAACCGAAACGTTATTGAAAAGCTTGAAAGTTTTGGGGTTAAAATTGTGGCGCTTCGCTGTGCAGGTTATAA
>JAZKYB010000135.1:0-6547 GCA_045611905.1 Acutalibacteraceae bacterium
CTTTATTCATATTTAAGTGACAAATCATTAGCAATTAAAGAAAATGGCGGAGTTTATGCCATCCCCTATGTTGTGGAAGGTTATGGCATTATTTATAACAACGCCATTATGAAGCGTTATTTTGCATTGCCTAACAAGAAAACTAACTTTTCTGATATGTCTGAAATTAAAAACTTTAACGACTTAAAGGCCGTTGTCGAAGATATGACCGCAAACAAGAAAAAACTTTCCATTGAAGGAGTTTTTGCTTCTACTTCCCTTTCAAGCGGTGAAGACTGGCGTTGGCAAACACACCTTTTAAATGTGCCGATTTATTATGAAATCGCAAAGGCCGATAACGACCCTACCCTTTCCCTTTTAGATGCCGATGAAATTTCTTTGAAACACAGCGAAAACTATAAAAACATTTTTGATTTATATATAAACAATTCAATAACCGAAAAAAATCTTTTGGGTTCAAAATCGGTTGCTGATTCTATGGCCGAATTTGCACTTGGCAAGGTTGCAATGGTCCAAAACGGCAACTGGGCATGGTCACAAATTTCTGGTGTTAAGGGTAACACCGTAAAAGCCGAAGACATTAAAATGTTGCCAATATATACCGCAGCCGACGGCGAAGAAAAACAAGGCCTTTGCATCGGTACAGAAAGCTATATCACCGTTAACAAAAATGTAAGCGAAGAAAAACAAAAAGCATCACTTGACTTTTTAGACTGGCTTTTTTCAAGCGAAACAGGCAAAAAATATGTTACTGACAAGCTTGGTTTTATAACACCATTTAACACATTTTCAGAACAGGAAATCCCGTCCGACCCATTGGCAAAAGAAATTTTTAGATATTTAAAAAACGAAGAACTTAAAACCGTGCCTTGGGTGTTTAACGCTTTCCCAAGTGAAACCTTTAAAAAAGACACAGGCAGTGCTTTGCTTGACTATGCCCAAGGCAAAAAGAAATGGGACGAGGTTAAAGACACAATTGTAAAGAGTTGGAAGAAAGAACGCGATTAAATGAAGTCCATTAAAAAATATTTCCCCATTTTTGTTTTACCCACACTTTTGGCTTTTTTAATTGCATTTTTAATTCCCTTTATATTAGGACTTTATCTTTCCTTTACCGAATTTACAACGGTGGAAAACGCCACATTTGTTGGTCTTAATAATTATATACAAGCATTTAAAGAAAGTGACGATTTTCTAAACGCACTTTGGTTTACCGTTAGGTTTGCCTTAACATCAGTTATAACTATAAATATTTTTGCCTTTGTTTTAGCTTTGCTTTTAACCCGCAAAATTTGGGGCACAAATCTTTTTAGAACCGTGTTTTTTATGCCAAACCTTATTGGTGGCATTGTGCTTGGTTATATATGGCAGCTTATTATAAACGGCGTGCTTTTAAATTATGGTTATTCAATAACCTCTGACGAAAGCTTTGGCTTTTGGGGACTTGTAATTTTAATGAACTGGCAAATGATTGGTTATGTAATGATAATTTATATTGCCGGTCTTTCATCCGTGCCAACCGATATTCTAGAAGCCGCAAAAGTGGACGGTGCGGGATTTTTTACCACCCTTTTCAAAATCACGATACCATCAGTTATGCCATCTATCACCATTTGTTTGTTTTTAACCATTACAAATTCCTTTAAGCTGTTTGACCAAAACCTTGCATTAACCGCAGGTGCACCCGGTGGGCGCACCAAAATGTTGGCGCTTGATATTTACGAAACATTTTACGGCAAAATCGGGTATGAAGGCGTGGGGCAGGCAAAGGCGGTTATCTTCTTTTTAATTGTTACCGCAATAGCGTTAACACAACTTATATTAACCCGCAGAAAAGAGGTCGAGCAATAGTGATAAAAAAAGCGTCACACACAGTTACTTTTATACTTTTGCTCGCCCTTGCACTTTTGTTTTTGGCACCAATTTTCATTGTGCTTATAAACTCTTTTAAGTTTAAATTTTCCATTGCTGACACACCATTTGTTTTTCCAAATAGCGAAACCTTTTCGGGGCTTCAAAATTATGTTTCGGGTATAGAACAAACCGGCTTTATTACAGCGTTTTTTTGGTCATTGTTTATAACATTTTTTTCGGTTGCGGCAATTGTAATTTTCACTTCAATGACCGCTTGGTATATTGTTAGGGTGAAAACCTTTTGGACAAACCTTTTATATTATACGCTTGTTTTTTCAATGATTGTGCCCTTTCAAATGGTTATGTTTACAATGTCAAAAACCGCAAATGTTTTGGGACTTGACAACCCGCTTGGCATTATTTTAATTTATCTTGGATTTGGGGCGGGGCTTTCAACCTTTATGTTTTCGGGTTTTGTAAAGTCAGTACCAATAACCATTGAAGAAGCCGCTACGATTGACGGTTGCAACACGTTGCAAACTTATTTTTTGGTGGTTTTTCCCGTGTTAAAGCCCACCACCGTAACAGTTGCCATTTTAAACACCATGTGGATTTGGAACGACTACCTTTTACCTTATTTGGTAATTGGAAACGATTATAAAACCATTCCCGTTGCTGTGCAATATTTGAAAGGTGGATATGGGTCGGTTGATATGGGCGCTTTAATGGCAATGCTTGTGTTATCAATTATACCTGTTGTTATTTTTTATTTAACCAGCCAAAAATATATTATAAAAGGTGTTGCCGCAGGCGCAGTAAAAGGTTAATTTATTATATAAACTATAAAAACCGCAGTAGATTTAATATCCACTGCGGTTTGGTTTTATTTGGAATATAAATGTGTGCGGTCAACAACCTTTGCGTAATAGTTAGTGTCTAAAATTTGTGCACTTGTTTTGAACTTGTTGTTTACAACCTTTTTCATTGAAGAAACATAAGCATCAACATCATCAACGGTTTGACCTTCAAATAAAGTAAATTCGCCTGTTTTTGAATTATATGTTCCCTTATCGGTTATGAACGAACGGTTATTAAACATTACAAGCGGTGAAGCGGTTGAAAAAATGTCGCTACCCGGCAAAAGTCGTGAATCATACTCAAACCCAAACAAATTATTAAGGGTTGGTATAATGTCAAGTGCGCTGCAATATTTATCAACTGTTTGTGGTTGCATACCTTTGGCATAAATAATTAAACTGCTTTTATAAAGTTCAAAAACAGGGTCTATTTTATGACCTGCAAGTTCATCAAAATAATGATAAATATCTATATTTTCTTTATCCTCTAAACCATAGGGGTAATGGTCAGGTGTAATTACAATAACGGTTTTTTCAGCAACGCCTGCCTCTTCCAAAGAAGAAAGCAAATTTTCCATTGCCAAATCAAGTTCGATATTACAAGCAAGATATGCTTTCGCATTGTCAGAAAGGTTTAAATCTTTAACCTTGTCTTTGTGTCTGGCGGCCATACGGTTGCCCACAAAAGTATATCTTAAATGACCGCTAACCGTCATGTAATAAGTCATAAAACGGTCTTCACTTACATATTCACTTGTGGTGCCTTGCAACATTTCAAGGTCAGATTCGGGCCAACATTTTGGATTAACCACCGTTTCAAGACCATTACCAATACCCTTATAATTAAAGCCCATATTTTTATGTGAAACATGGCGGTTATAATAGGTATAGGTGTGGTTGTGATAGCCCCTTACAGTTTCAAGACCATCGTTCAAAAACTGTTGCGGCATTGTAAATGGGAAGAAAATATTGTTTCTGCCCGATGTAGAATAGCTCCAAATACCACCCTTGGGCACAAGACCTGTGGTTGCAACGTATTCGCCGTCAGAAGTGCTAACACCCCAAATTGGTGTGTAAAAGTTTGTGAAATTAAACCCTTCGGTTTGCATTTTATAAAGGGTTGGGGTTAAATCTTTATTTATTGCCAAATGCGAAAAACCTTCGGCAGTTACTTGCACTAAATTATACCCCTTAAACATACCGGTATATTCATTTTGATATGTTGGGGTGCGACTTCCGAAATATTCGTGAAGCGATTTAATAGTTGCATTGGTTTCTTGCTGTGCCAAGGTTTCAAAATCAATTTGCATTACATTGGGCACATATACAGTTGGAAGTTGTTCGGGTTCAACCTCGTTTTCAACATCGGCGTCAAGTTCATATCCGTTATCAATACCCAAAATGCTATAAACAAAATCTAACACTTCGCTATATAAAAGGCCATTGTACGAAACGCTTGTGTTAATTTCAAAAATTGCATTTTTATCATGATAGTGCGGAATTATTACACGAAGCAACATGGTGATTATTAAAACGCTTGATGTCACCGATGCTGCAGTAATTTTTTCGCGCTTTTCGCTTTTTCTGCGCGTTTTAAACTTTTTAATGCCAATAACCAAAAGCAAAAGTGGCACAAATAAAATTAAAACCTGCCAAAGACTTTTTAAAATGGCAACAAATGCTTCATTAAGCATTTCACTTTCGGTAATTTGACCCGCCCCATTAAGCGAATATAAAATCATATAAGTGCCGAAAATATTATGATAAACCGTTTGAACGCTGTACCAAAGACTTAAAAGCGACTGTACAATAATTAGCCCGGTATTTTTATTAAAGGAAACAAACTGTGCCAAAAGACCAAAGAATATTGAAAAAAGCATTACAGTAAAAATGCCCCAATTAAAGAATTTTTCGCCGCTAAAAAGACGCAGCCAAAATTCGCAATAAATTATGCTTAACGGGAAAAAAGCCCAATGGCAATATTTTTTCATACATTCGCCTCCTTCTTTAATAATACCTAAGTATTTTACTCTTATTATACCAATTTGTCAAATAAAAAAGGGAATTTAACAAAATTGTTACATTCCCTTAAAAAGTTATTAAAAGCACTACTTTTTGCCGGTAGAACCAAAGCCACCCTCACCACGTTCGGTATCAGTCAATTCGTCTACTTCGGTATAGTCTACCTTTAAGAATGGGGTGATTACCATTTGGGCAATGCGTTCAAAATCGGTTATTTCTTGTACTTTGTCAGAATGATTATGAAGCGAAACCATTATTTCACCACGATAGTCGCTATCAACCACACCAACCTTGTTTGAAGGGGCAAGGCCGCGCTTGTTTGCTATACCGCTTCTTGCATATATAAGCCCCGCATAACCTTCGGGTATTTCCATTGCAATGCCGGTGTGAATAATTTTGGTTTCATTTGGCTGAAATGTTATTGTTTCACCATTTGTTAAAGCATAAAGGTCGGCCCCCGCAGAATAGGGCGAGCCATAACTTGGCACCTTTGCGTTTTCATTAAGCTTTTTAAAGTTTACTTTAACCATTATATTTATCTACCCTTCGTAAATATTACCCGAGCCCATCTGTCTTTCCCATTTGCCCGAAAGCCAAACGGCTTCACCCTGCACAATAGACTTTTTAACATCAATTATGCGCTGATTTGAAGAACCACGAAACAAAAGTGACGGGCTTTTTAAATTTTCAACAAACTTGCCATCTACCAAAACATCAATAAGTTCTAAACACTTTAAAACTAATGCTTTGTCGCCCACCTTGCCGGATATAAGCTCTTCAAAACAAAAACCGCTGTAACACCAAATGGTTTTTTGGGGGCATTTTTCTTTAATTGCCTTTAAAACATTATAAATTCCTTCTTGGTTTTCTGGTTCAAAGGGTTCCCCGCCCAAAAGCGAAAAACCCTCGATATAATCTTTGTCGACAGCCGTTACAATCTCATTAACTGTTTCATCGGTTAATAAATTGCCAAAAGAAAAATCCCAAGCTTCACTGTTAAAACAGTTTTTGCATTTGTGTCGGCAACCGCTTACAAAAAGCGATACCCTAACACCCGGGCCATTTGCAATGTCAAATTTTTTAATTGCTGCGTAATTCATAATCAATTTTTACAGGTGTAAAACTCTTTCCTTAATTTCCTGTGTTCTGCCCTGATTCCAATATTGTGTGCCAATATAACCACAGGTGCGGCGAGCAACATTAAGCTTATCTTGGTCGGTATTACCGCAATTTGGGCATGTCCAAACCAATTTGCCGTGCTCGTTTTCTTTTATTTCAATTTCACCATCAAAACCACACTGGTGGCAATAGTCGCTCTTGGTGTTAAGTTCGGCATACATAATGTTTTCGTAAATAAACTTCATAACCGAAAGTACTGCATCAAGATTATTTTGCATATTTGGCACTTCAACATAACTAATTGCACCACCGGGTGACAATGCTTGGAATTTTGCCTCTAATGCCAATTTTTCAAATGCATCAATGTCTTCGGTTACATGTATATGATAACTATTGGTGATATAGTTTTTATCAGTAACACCCTTAACAATACCAAAGCGTTTTTGCAAGCATTTTGCAAATTTATAGGTTGTGCTTTCAAGGGGTGTGCCGTAAAGGGAGTAGTCAATGCATTCTGCTGCTTTCCACTTAGCGGTATATTCGTTAAGCTTCTTCATGATTTCAAGTCCGAGAGCTTCGCCTTCGGGCTCAGTAAGCTTTTTGCCGTTAAGGGCAAGCACGCATTCCCAAAGACCTGCGTATCCAAGAGAAAGTGTGGAGTATCCGCCATGGAGATATTTGTCGATAGTTTCTCC